>DAVZIV010000054.1:0-7517 GCA_052273125.1 Candidatus Merdousia sp.
CTTGCGCCGAAATCTCAAACGCGCTGCGCTTGTTTTCTGCCTCGAGCCTCGCGCGTTTTAACCATACACAAAGTTGGTTCTAAGTTGATGTATTTTTTGTATCAGTTTTTCTGAAGAGTTGGGTATTCTGAATTTGAAAGTTTTGTTATACCCACTGATATTTAAGCCTGCTCGTCCTGTAAGTAGTTCCAATTTTATTTTCACAAAATTTGTACTCTCTTTTCAGTGAAAAATCACAACGCTTTCAAATTTAGAATATCCAACGCTTCTGACCAGATAGACTAAAAAAAACTTCAGCAACGAACCAGCATTGTGTCCTGTTAAAACGCGCACTCGCGCGTTTTAAAAGAAAAAACTTGAACATGGGGGGCGTTTAGTCTAACCTCGGTTAAATTTTTATTCAGAGGAATTTTGTACCCGTTGAGGTTTCCAAATTATGGCAAAAAGAACCGACATTAAAACAATTCTTATTATTGGCTCGGGCCCGATTGTTATCGGGCAGGCCTGTGAATTCGACTATTCGGGGACGCAGGCATGCAAGGCGTTGAAGGAGGAAGGGTACAGGGTTGTTCTGGTCAATTCAAACCCCGCAACAATCATGACCGACCCCGATTTTGCGGACGTCACATACATTGAGCCGCTCACGCCCGAGGTTTTGGAAAAAATCGTAGCGAAGGAGCGCCCCGACGCGCTTCTGCCCACGCTCGGCGGACAGACGGGGCTGAATCTTTCTCTCGAATTGGCAAACCGCGGCATTTTGGACAAGTACGGCGTCGAGCTAATCGGCGCAAAGCGCGAGGCAATCGAAAAGGGCGAAGACCGCCAAAAGTTCCGCGAAGCCATGATAAAAATCGGCTTGGACATTCCCGAAAGTGTAGTCGTCTACAACATTAAGGAAGCCACGGAATGGATTGAAAAGTGGAACAAATTCCCCGTAATTATCCGCCCCAGCTACACGTTGGGCGGCACGGGCGGCGGCATTGCGTACAACCGCGAAGAGTACGAAAAGATGGTTACTTTCGGTTTGAGCGCATCTCCGGTCGGCGAAGTTCTCGTAGAGGAGTGCCTGCTGGGCTGGAAGGAATTTGAAATGGAGGTTATGCGCGACCACAAAGACCAGTGCGTTGTAATTTGCTCCATTGAAAATTTCGACCCGATGGGCGTCCACACGGGCGACTCAATCACGGTCGCCCCAGCGCAGACTCTCACGGATAAGGAATACCAGCTTATGCGCGACGCCTCTTTTGCCGTCATCAGGGAAATCGGCGTCGAAACGGGCGGTTCAAATATCCAGTTTGCGGTGAATCCCGAAAACGGCAGAATGATTGTAATTGAGATGAACCCGCGCGTTTCGCGCTCTTCGGCTCTTGCGTCGAAGGCTACGGGGTTTCCGATTGCAAAGATTGCCGCAAAATTGGCGGTCGGGTATTCGCTCGACGAGCTGCGCAACGACATCACTCGCGAGACGCCCGCCAGTTTCGAGCCCACAATCGACTACGTCGTAACGAAAGTCCCGCGCTTCACGTTTGAAAAATTCGCAGGCTGCGACAATACGTTGACCTCCTCGATGAAGAGCGTCGGCGAGGCGATGGCTATCGGCCGCACGTTCAAGGAATCTTTGCAGAAAGCTCTGCGCTCTCTGGAAATCGGTACGCGCGGCCTCGGCGGCGGCGGAAAGTTCGGCGGCAGCGAAATTACCGACCGCGACGAAATCCGCAGAGGGCTTGTACGCCCGACTGCCGAGCGCGTCTTCTATGTCCGCTACGCATTGCTGGCGGGTATGACCGAAGACGAAATCTACGAATATTCGCACATAGACAGATGGTTCATCGACCAAATCAAGGGCATTGTGGAAATCGAAAAGAACCTCGCCCGCACGGGAGTTTTGAACCTCGGCGAAGAGCTTTTGCGCGCCGCAAAGGAGGCGGGCTTTACGGATTTGCAGATTGCCGAAATCTGCTCCACGAAAATCCGCAACATCAAGCAGCTTCGCGCCAAATACGACATCAAAACAGTATACCGCCTTGTGGACACCTGCGCGGCGGAATTCAAGGCGTACACGCCCTACTACTACTCTACATACGGGGTTGAAAACGAATTGCGCCCGTCTACAAAGAAGAAGATAATGATTATCGGCGGCGGCCCCAACAGAATAGGGCAGGGCATAGAATTCGACTACTGCTGCGTGCACGCGTCTTTTGCTCTGCGCGAAGCGGGCTACGAAACGCTGATGATAAATTCCAACCCCGAAACGGTCTCGACGGACTACGATACTTCCGACAGGCTTTTCTTCGAGCCGCTTACTCTCGAAGACGTTTTGGAAGTCTACAATCAGGAAAGGTGCGACGGCGCAATAGTGCAGTTCGGCGGCCAGACTCCGCTGAATTTGGCGAGCGAGCTGAAGGCAAACGGCGTCAACATAATCGGCACTTCGCCCGAGTCAATCGACGCCGCCGAAGACCGCGAAATTTTCAAGGAAATTCTCGAAAAACTACGCCTCAAACAGCCCGTCAACGCAACGGCGACAACACCAGAACAGGCGTACGAGCTTGCGGGCAAAATAGGATTTCCGATTCTTCTGCGCCCCAGCTTTGTTCTCGGCGGCCGCGGCATGTTCATAGTCTACAAGATGGAGGAAATGAAGCGCGTAATCCGCGACGCTTTCGACGCCGCCCCGGGCAAGCCCGTTCTCTTGGACAAGTTCCTCGAGGCGGCAATAGAGCTTGACGTAGACGCAATCAGCGACGGCGAAACAACGGTAATCGGCGGTATGCTCGAGCACATCGAGTACGCTGGCGTCCACTCCGGCGACGCGGCTATGGTAATTCCCCCGCACACGCTCACGCCAAAGATTTTGGACGAAGTTCGCAGTGCGACTTTCGCGCTGGCGAAGGAGCTGAAAGTTGTCGGTTTGATGAATGTCCAGTATGCAATAAAAGACGGCGAACTTTTCCTCATCGAGGTAAACCCCAGAGCATCGCGCACAATTCCGTTCATTTCAAAGGTCATCGGCGTACCGCTGGCAAAGCTTGCCTCGCGCGTTATGGCGGGCGAAAAGCTTGCGGATTTGGGCTTCACAAAAGAGGTTATGCCCGACTACATAGCGGTGAAGGAAAGCGTGTTCCCGTTCGTGCGCTTCTTGGGTTCGCAGATTATGCTCACGCCCGAAATGCGCTCCACCGGCGAAGTAATGGGCTTGGACGACAATCTCGGAATGGCTTTCGCAAAGAGCCAGATGGCGGCGGGCTGCTCTCTGCCGACATCGGGCAACGTGTTCATTTCCCTCAAGGATCAGGACAAGGAAGCAGGTGCGGAGATAGCCTCAAAGCTGGTGGAATTCGGTTTCAAGCTCTTCTCGACATCGGGAACGGCGGCGTTCCTGCGCTCGCGCAACATTCCAGTGACCACGCTCTTCAAGCTCAGCGAGGGCGCGCGCCCGAATGTCGTCGATATGCTCAAGAACAGGCAGATTCAAATTGTGATCAATACGCCGTCGGGAATGAACCCGCGCATAGACGAAAACAAAATCAGAGAGAGCGCGCTTTTGAGCGGCACTTGCATGATTACCACAATAATGGGCGCGTACGCGGCACTCAAGGGCATAGAGGCAATAAAGAAAAACCCCGTTTCGGTGAAATCTTTGCAGGAATACAAGCTTGATATGGACGCCAAGAGAAAGCGCGTTCAGGGTTAACAAATCCGCGGCGATTCCCGATAAAAAAGTATGAATGCCCCCAGAGAGTTGCAAAAGGCGCTTGAGGCGATAGTCAGGGACGATTCCCGTTACGCCGTGGGCGCGTATATCTTTGTGCGAATGGGGCTTGACTACACCATAAAACGCCTCGCCGCGCGCGACAAAACCCGCAAGGACAGAAACGTCTCCGCCGCCGAGCTTCTTGACGGCATACGCGCGTTTGCGCTGGAGAGTTTCGGGCAGATGGCGTACACGCTTTTGCTCGAATGGGGCGTCAAGACTTGCTCGGATATCGGGAACATAGTTTTCAATTTGGTCGACGCCCAGATTTTGTCCGCCGCCAAGGGCGACAAAATAGAGGATTTCTACAAAGGCTACGACTTTAAAGAGGCGTTTGTTGCGCCGTATCAGCCCAAAAGGAAAAAGGCTTAGAATGAAAGGTTTGGAAATAAAAAATCTCGTCGTCAAAATCGGCGAAAGGGCGGTTATAGACGGGTTGAACTTGTCCGTTCCCGCTGGCGAAGTCCACGCCATAATGGGTCCCAACGGCACGGGCAAAAGCAGCCTTTCAAAGGCTATAGCGGGCCACCCCGAATACAAAATAGTTTCGGGAGAAGTGCTGCTCGACGGCCAAAATATTGTGGGGCTTGACGTAGACGTGATTGCGCGAATGGGCTTTTTCCTCTCGTTTCAATATCCCGTGGACATTCCGGGGGTGAGCATTGCAAACTTTATCAGGGCGTGCCTCAACGCGCGCCAGTCCGAGGGCAAGCCGATAAATCCCGTCGAATATTACAAAGAGCTTTACGCAAAGATGGAGCTTCTGAAAATGGACAGAAACTTCACCACGCGCAGCGTCAACGAGGGCTTTAGCGGCGGCGAAAAAAAGCGCTGCGACATTCTGCAAATGCTCATGCTCAAGCCCAAGTTCGCCGTCTTGGACGAGACCGACAGCGGTTTGGACATCGACGCCCTGCGCATAGTTTCCGAGGGCGTAAACTCCGCCCGAAACGCCGACACGGGCATGCTGCTCATCACCCACTACAACAGGCTTCTCGAGTATATCAAGCCCGACAAAATCCACGTTCTAAGCGGCGGCAAAATAGTTTTAAGCGGCGGGCCCGAGCTGGCGCTTGAGCTTGAACAAAAAGGCTACGACTGGTTGAAGTAAGATGGAAGAGCCGTCAAAGTCATTGAATCTCGACAGAAGCGCGGGCGACTTCAAGTTTGCCGAAGACTACGCCTTCAATGCGGGCGTGGGTTTGAACGAGGACGTCGTGCGCTACATTTCAAAAGTCAAGGGCGAAGCCCCGTGGCTGCTCGACTTCCGCCTTTCGGCTTTGCGCGCGTTCGAGAAAATGACGAACCCAACGCACTGGGCGTCGAAAAAGCTCGACGAGCTGGACTTCTCGAAAATCCGCTACTACCTCGCAAAAAGCGAGCAGAAAAAGCGCTCTTGGAACGAAGTCCCCGACGACGTGAAGCAGACTTTCGAGCGCCTCGGTGTTCCCGAGCAGGAGCGCGCGTTTCTGGCGGGGGTGGAGGCCCAGTTCGACTCCGAATCGGCGTACTCGAACATGAAGGAGCACTTGGCCAAAGACGGCGTGATTTTCTGCGATTCCACCGAGGGGCTGCGCCGCTATCCCGAAATTTTCAGGAAGTATTTCGGCAAAATCATTCCCGTTTCCGACAACAAGTACAGCGCTCTCAACAGCGCGGTGTTTTCGGGCGGAAGTTTTATCTATGTGCCAAAGGGCGTCAAGGTTGCCCAGCCGTTGCAGGCGTACTTCAGAATAAACGCCGAAAGTTTCGGTCAGTTCGAGCGCACGCTTATAATTGCCGACGAAGGTTCGGAGCTTATGTATATGGAAGGCTGCACCGCTCCGCGTTTCGAGACCGGCACGCTGCATTCGGCGGTTGTGGAGCTTGTGGCGCTCAAGGGCGCGAAAATCCAGTACGTAACCGTTCAGAACTGGTCGGACAACGTTTTCAACCTCGTAACCAAGCGCGGAATGGCGGAAGAGGACGCCCAAATCAGATGGGTAGACTGCAACATAGGCAGCGGCATAACCATGAAGTATCCCGCGGTTGTGCTCAAGGGCGAGCGCGCCCGCGGCGAGGTGATTTCCATTGCGCTTGCAAACTCCAAACAGCATCAGGACACTGGCGCAAAAATGATTCATTTGGCGGACTCGACAACGTCGAACATAACGTCGAAATCGGTGAGCATAGGCGACGGGCGCGCGTCGTACCGCGGCCTTGTCTATATGCCCAAGACCGCCAAAAACTGCAAAAACAACACCGTTTGCGACGCGCTTTTGATTAACTCGAATTCCCGTACCGACACGTATCCGGCGGTTGTCTGCGCGGGCGAAAACAACAGCGTACAGCACGAGGCGAGCGTTTCAAAAATTAACGAGGAGCAGATTTTCTACATGCGCCAGCGCGGACTTACCGAGCAGGAGGCGGTCAGCCTGTCCGTAAACGGTTTCGTCAACGACTTGGTCAAGGAATTTCCGATGGAATATTCGGTGGAGTTGCGCCGCCTCATAGACCTGCAAATGGAGGGGAGCGTAGGCTGATTATGGAGATTTCCGACATTTCAAACGCGGCAAAGACGGCATTTGCAAACGTGCCATTTCCCCACAGGAAGGACGAATACTGGCGCTTTGCCGACCTCCATGCGTGGGGCGTTGACGGCTTGTTGCCTTTCTTTGCGTCTTCGCGGCCGCCCAAGGGCGAGCCATGCGAGGAGATTCGCAAAGCCGCCGCAGACCTTTCCAGCAACATACGCCTTTGCGACGGCGTGGCCGCGCTTTCCGGCATTCCCGAGGGCGTCGAGGTTTTGTCTATGACTGACGCCTTTGCGCGCTACCCCCAGAAGCTCGAGAGATTTTTCACGAGCGCTGCGGGCAAGCTTGACATTTTTCAGGCTTCGCGCGCCGCCGACGGCGTGTTTGTCCGCGTGAAGAGTTTTGCGCATGCGGCGCTTTCCGTCGCGGTTGTTTCGCGCACGCACGTCAGTGCCGCGGGCGTGTATTTTCTGCTTGAAGATGGCGCGTCTTTGAGGCTCGAGAAGGTGTCGCTTGTTTTCGGCGGTTCGCTGGCTTCGGCGCGATTCGGGTTCGACCTTTGCGCAAATTCAAAACTCGTCTATTCCCAGCACAAGTATTCCGAAGCCGCTGCGCTTATGTTCGAGCGCGAAGATTTCTACGTCGGCGCGGGTGCGGAAATTGTCGACGCGATTGCGCAGGAGGGGCTTGCCCCGTCGCGCAGCGAGCGCAATTTCTACATTGACGGCGAACATTCCCAAGTAGATAGCCGCGTATTTCTCAAAACGCGCAATGCAATTACTGCCGACTTGCGCACGCGCCAGATTCATTCCGTTCCCAGCGCAAAGAGCAATCTCGCCGTAAAGGCTGCCCTTTACGACTCCTCCGCGATAGCGTTCACGGGGCTTATTGATGTATGCACTGCCGCGCAGAAGACGGAGGCGTATCAGAGCTGCCGTTCGCTGCTTTTGAGCAAGGAGGCAAAGGCGCAGGCTTCGCCGATTCTTGAAATCTGTGCCAACGACGTTATGTGTTCGCACGGCTGCACTGTTGCCGAGCCCGATTTGGAGGAGCTTTTCTACATGCGCCAGCGCGGGTTGCCGCTTGAAACTGCCAAGAGCATCATTGTAGACAGTTTTGCAGCCACCACCTTTGAAAAAACGCGCGAGGGCGCGTAGCCTTTGGTGTGGTGTGGATTATAAAAAAAGATTAAAGCGTTTCATTTTGAAACGCTTTATTTTTTATAACCACACCAAAGGCTACGCTCTCGG
>DAVZIV010000055.1:0-7516 GCA_052273125.1 Candidatus Merdousia sp.
GCGCAGGGACTGGGTGTTTCCCGAATACAACGTAAAGGAAGACCTGCCGTCGGCGCGCGCGTTTCTTGAAAATCCGCCCTGCGATGTAGTGCTCAGCCCGTTTGAAGTCGGCTTGTATCTGCGCTTTCCCTACTACAGTGTAATGCGCGATTTCTTCAACGCGCCCGAAAATCCCGCGTCTTTTGCCTGCGACGCCTACGTTAAGGGGCTGTTTCTTGCCTCCAAGCGCACGTCCGAGCTCGACCGCTATATGTGGGATTTGACGAGCGTTCTCTACGCTTTCGAGCCCGCGTTCTTCAAACTCTCGCCGCGCGGAAACGTGGAGCTTGCAAGCAGCGGCGCGACGGTTTTTGTGCCGTCGAAGAGCGGAAAAATCCGCTACCTGATTCTTCCCAAAGGCGGCGAAAAAAGGATTGTCGATCGCTGCGTTGAATTGTGCAAGCTGCAGCCGCGATAGCACCGGCAAGTTTTTAGGAAAACAAAAAAGCCGCAAGCGTTTGCATGCGGCTTTGTTTTTGTCGTGCGTCGGCGGGTTGTGCCGCGCGCCTTCGGTTTTACTGGGCGTCGGGTGTGCCGCCGTCGGCGGGGGCTGCGGGCTGGGCGGCTTCGCCGTCGGTTGCGGGTATGGAGTCGTCGCGGATATCCACTATTTTGCAGATGCCAATGAGCTTGTCTGACTCAGCGAGGTTAATCAGGCGCACGCCCTGCGTTGTTCTGCCTATCACGCGAACGTCCTTTACGGGCGAGCGCACCGCCTGACCCGCGTGGGTGAACATCATTATTTCGTCGTCTTCGCGCACCGAGAGAGCGCCTGCAACGCCGTTGGTCTTCATTGCAATTACGCCCGAACCGCCGCGGTTTTGAATGCGGTATTCGTCGTACGCGGAGCGTTTGCCCTGACCGTTTTCACCCGCAATTAACAGCGTGGAGTTTTCGTCAACTACAACTATCGCCTTCACGCAGTCGTTGTCCTTCTTGAGAGTCACGCCGCGCACGCCGCGGGTGTCGCGGCTAAGCGAGCGCAGGTCGGCTTCGCTGAAGCGTATGGACATACCTTCGTGGGTTACGAGAATTATGTTGGAATCCTGCTCCGTCATCACGACGCCCACGAGGTCGTCGCCCTCGTCGAGCGAAATGCCCTTGATGCCGCCCTTGCGGCAGTTCTTGTATTCGGAGAGCATTGTCTTTTTGACTACGCCGTTTCGCGTTGCCATAACAAGCGAGTATTTCGGGTCGTCGAGATTCTTGGCGCAAATCATCGCCGCGACCTTTTCGTCGCCCTTTAACTCAAGCACGTTTTTGATTGAGCGCCCCTTTGAAATGCGGCTGCCTTCGGGAATTTCGTAGACCTTCTGCACGTAGACTCTGCCGTTGTTCATAAAGAACATTATGTTGTCGTGCGTGGAGGCGGTGAAAATATGCTCAATAAAGTCTTCCTCGTACTGTCCGCTGCCGATTACGCCCTTGCCGCCGCGCTTCTGCGAGCGGTAGGAGCTTACGCTCGTGCGCTTGATGAAGCCGTTGTGGGAGACGCTTATTATGCAGCCTTCGTTGGCGATTACGTCTTCCATTCTGAATTCGCCCTCGGCGGCTATGAGCTGCGTCTTGCGGGGCGAGTCGTACTTTTCCTTCATCTGGCGCAGTTCTTTCTTGATTACGCCAAGAAGCTTCTTTTCGTTTTCAAGAATTGCGCGGTACTCCTGAATCTGGCGCATGAGTTCGCGGTATTCGGTCTCTATTTTTTCGATTTCAAGACCGGTGAGCTGGTGCAGGCGCAAATCCAAAATTGCGTTCGTCTGGCGCTCGGAGAGCGGGTACTTTGCCATGAGGGCAACTTTGGCGTCGTCCTTGCTTTTGGAATCCTTGATTATTTTGATGAAGTCGTCGATGTTGTTGAAGGCAATTTTGTAGCCCTCGAGAATGTGCGCGCGGTCTTCCGCCTTTTTGAGCAGGAAGCTCACGCGGCGGTATGTAACTTCGCGGCGGTGCTCTATGTAGCATTCGAGCATTTCGCGTATGTTCATCTGCTTTGGCGTGCGCTTGTCGAGCGCAAGCAGAATTACGCCGAACGACGCCTCAAGCTGCGTGTGCTTGAAGAGTTTGTTCATCACGACGCGGGGCGATTCGCCGCGCTTGAGTTCCAGAACAATGCGCGTGTTTTCGTCGGATTCGTTGCGGACGTCGCTGATTTCCGTCAGCACCTTTTCGCGCACGAGGTCGGCAATGCTTTCCACGAGGGTGGCTCTGTTGACGTTGTACGGAATTTCCGTGATGACAATCTGCTCCTTGCCGTTTTTAAGTTCTTCGACATTCGCCACGCCGCGGATTTTCACTATGCCGCGGCCGGTCTTCATATAGCTTTCGATTCCGCCCTTGCCGACTATCACGCCGCCTGTGGGGAAGTCTGGCCCTTTTATCACCTGCATTAGCTCGTTTATCGACGTGTTGGGCGCGTCTATGAGCATGCATATTGCGTCGATGAGTTCGCCGACGTTGTGCGGGGGGATATTCGTAGTCATGCCGACGGCGATGCCCGTAGAGCCGTTCATCAGCAGCATCGGCAGCGCCGATGGAAGCACGACCGGTTCCGTTGTGGTCTCCTTGTAGTTGGGCATAAAATCGACGGTGTCGCAGTCGATGTCGGCAATCATGTCTTCGGCGAGTTCCGCCAGTTTACATTCGGTATAGCGGTAGGCTGCGGGCGAGTCGCCCTCTATAGAGCCGAAGTTTCCCTGCGGGATAACCAGCGGATAGCGCATAACCCAGTCTTGGGCGAGGCGCGTGAGGGTGTCGTAGACGGAGCTGTCGCCGTGCGGGTGGTAGTTTTTGAGCACTTCGCCGACGACGCCCGCGCATTTGTCGAACGAGCGGTTGTGGAGCAGACCTTCGCGCAGCATTGCGTAGAGCACGCGGCGCTGCACGGGCTTGAAGCCGTCGCGGACGTCGGGCAGGGCGCGCGATACTATGACGGACATCGAGTAGTCAATGTACGCCGTCTGCATTATCTGCGTAATGCCTGAATCTATTATTTTTTCGTTTTCTGTATACATTTAAAGTAGCCTTTCCTATATGTCCAAGTACGATACGTTGAGCGCGTTGTCTTCTATGAACGCGCGGCGAATCGGCACGTCTTCGCCCATCAGCATGGAGAATGTGGCGTCGGCAGCGGCGGCGTCTTCAATGCTTACGCGCAGGAACGAGCGCTTTTGCGGGTCCATTGTAGTTTCAAAGAGCTGTTTGGGATTCATTTCGCCGAGACCTTTGTAGCGCTGAATGCTCATTCCCTTTTTGCCGAGTTCGCGGATTTTTCCGACAAGCTCCAGCGGCGAGAACACGTCTACGGAAGTGCCGCCGTCCTGAATTTCCGAGAGCCTGTAGACTGGCGTTTCCTGCGGGGCGAATTTTTCGGTACTGATTCCCTGCGCGGAGACTTCCGTCATTATCTTTTCAAGCTGCTGGGCTTCGTAGATTTCGTAGACGTTGATGCGCTGCTGGACTTTGTTGCCGAGCTCGTCTATGACCTCGCGCACGGTGTTGCCCTCGAAAATGTCCTCCGAATTGCCCTGCTCGATGAAGAACGAGGAGCGCTCTTCGTCGTTGTAGAAGAAGCGGAACTGCTCCTTGTTGCCCGTCTTTATGCGGGCGATGTACTTGGGGTACTTGCCGTTGCGCGCGGCGTCGAGGTACGTTGTCAGCGGGCAGGCGTAGCGGGTTATGCCGCGGCCGAGAACTTCGACTCTCGAAAACAGTTCGACAATGCGGTCGATTTTCTGCGCCGAGAATTCCGCGCCGTCGGCGACCCTCTTGAGCACCACGTCGGCGGAGCCGAGCTCGAGCAGGATTTTGTTCATTTCCTGGTCGTTCATAACGTAGCGCTCCTTCTTCTTGCGCTTGATTTTGTACAGCGGCGGCTGGGCTATGTAGACGTAGCCGTTTTCGATAAGCCCCCTCATCTGGCGGAAGAAGAACGTTAGCAGAAGCGTTCTGATGTGCGCGCCGTCGACATCGGCATCGGTCATAATGACAACCTTGTGGTAGCGCGCCTTCGATACGTCGAACGCGCCGTCGCCCGAGTTGCCTATGCCCGTGCCGCAGGCGGTAATGATGGTTCTGATTTCGGCGTTGTTGAGGATCTTGTCGAGCCTCGCCTTTTCGACGTTTAATATTTTACCCTTAATGGGCAATATTGCCTGATATTTTCTATCGCGCCCCTGCTTTGCCGAGCCGCCTGCGGAGTCGCCCTCGACGATGTACAATTCGCACAGCGACGGGTCTCTTTCGGAGCAGTCGGCGAGTTTCCCCGGCATTCCGCCCGAGGACATCACCGTTTTGCGGACGGTTTCGCGCGCCTTTCTTGCCGCCTCTCTGGCGCGGGCAGCGTTTATGCACTTTTCTATTATGCGCTTTGCCGTGGAGGGGTCTGTTTCAAATGCGTATTTGAGCTTTTCGCCGACTACCTTTTGCACTATTCCGTCAACTTCGCCGTTGGAGAGCTTCGTTTTTGTCTGACCCTCGAAGCGCGGTTCGGGAACTTTCACCGAAATTACGGCGGTGAGCCCCTCGCGGCAGTCTTCGCCCGAAATTGCGGGGTCTTTGTCCTTGATGATGTTGTTCTGCTTTGCGTAGTTGTTGACTACGCGCGTGAGAGCCGTTCTGAAGCCGCTTAGGTGCGTGCCGCCCTCGACGTTGAAAATGGAGTTCGCGTAGGCGTAGACCTGTTCGGTGTAGGAGTCGTTGTATTGAAGGGCTATGTCTACGACTATCTTGGCGGTGCTGCCCTCCGCAGCGGGGGATTCGCCCGAAATTGCAATCACCTGCGGGTTGACAACGTTCTTGTTGCGGTTGAGGAACGAGACATATTCGGAAATTCCGTTTCTGAAGTGGAATTCCTCCGTCTTGGGAATGCGCTCGTCGGTGAGCTGGATTGTTATTCCGGGGTTGAGGAACGCCAGCTCGCGCAGGCGGTTTGAGAGGATTTCGTACTTGAATTCGCGCGTTTCGAGGAATATTTCGGGGTCTGGAATGAACGTGATTTTAGTGCCCGTGCCCTTTGTGTTGCCTATTACGGTCATCGGCATTGTGGTTTTGCCGCGCGAAAATTCCATTTTGTAGATCTTGCCGTTTTTGCGCACTTCAACCTCGAAGTATTCCGAAACGGCATTCACGCACTTTGCGCCCACGCCGTGCAGTCCGCCGGAAACCTGATACGCGCCCTTGCCGAACTTGCCGCCCGCGTGCAGGTTTGTCATGACGAGTTCAAGTGCGGGAATTTTGTACTTGGGGTGTATGTCTACGGGAATGCCGCGGCCGTTGTCTTCAATCGAGCACGCGCCGTTTGCGTGTATTGTAACCTTGATGAGCGAGCAGTAGCCCGCGAGCGCTTCGTCTATGGAATTGTCCACTATTTCGTATACGCAGTGGTGCAAGCCGCGCTCGTTGGTGTCGCCGATATACATATCGGGACGCTTTCTCACGCCCTCGAGCCCCTCGAGCTTTTGGATTTTGGAGGCGTCGTACGTGTCGTTGTTGTTTATTTCGTCTGCCATTTTTTGCCGTTTTATGTTTGTTGTTTGTTGTAAATTGGGCGTCCGTTATCTCCCGATTTTTGCAGTCCTTGCGGACGCGTTTTCGGGCTTTCGCTGCGGGCAGTAAGCCATTTTGCCCGACGCTTGTCCACAGCTTATTTCAACGCCGTTTTTATGCAACACTTTTATTGCTAAAAACGCCGATTTTTCGGGCTTTTTTTCGGGGATTTCGCCCCGCCGAAATGCGCGTCGTTTTTCGCCGTTTCGCGCGCGTTTCCTCCGCCGAAAATGCGCAAAAAAAACGCGGCGGAATTTCCGTGTTTCCGCCGCGCGTTTTGAATGCGTGTGCCGCCCGCTATTTCGCTTCGGGTTCGGTCCATTTGCCTTCCGCCTTTATGAAGTCTATCAGGCGCTCTATTGCCTGTTCCTGCGGAATGTTTACGGCAACGCACTTCTTGCCCTTGTAGAGGTTGATTTTCCCCGGAGCGCCGCCTACGTAGCCGAAGTCGGCGTCCGCCATTTCCCCAGGGCCGTTGACTATGCAGCCCATCACGCCTATTGTGACGTTTTTGAGGTGGCTTGTTGCCTTTTCTATTTTTGCCACGGCTTTCTGAATATTGTAGAGGGTTCTGCCGCAGCTCGGGCAGGCTATGTATTCGGCTTTGGAGCGGCGGGCGCGCGCGGCCTGCAGAATTGCAAGGGCGTATGCGGTGTCCTTTGCGGGGTCGCCCGTAATTTCGACTGAAACGATGTCGCCTATGCCGTCAACCAGGAGCGAGCCAAGATAAATTGCAGCCTCGTTGAGCTTTTCCATTTCCGAGACGTTTTTGTCCACGAGCTTGGAGGCGTCGAACTTCAGCCAAATCGGATTTTTGCAGCCGAGTTTTTCGAGCTTTGCCGCGAACGCGCGCGCTTCGCCGACGGCGTGTCTGCCACCCTGCGGCGCGGGGGCGACGAAAACCAGATTTTTATTTCCGAAGAGGTGCTTGCACTTTTCGAGGAAATCCGTCCGCACTGCGGCGGCGACTTTTCCGTTTTTGAGGTCGTCTTCAATGGCGCAGGGGCAGTCGTATTCGGCTATTTTGAAAGTCGAGCCGTCGGAGAGCCGCGCCGCGGAATTTTCAAAGCACATGTCCGCGTTTTGCGCCTTGCCGAAAGAGGCAACTGCGGGAACTTCGTCCGCGCCGACCTTGAATTTTCCGCAGTCCGACATTATTGATTGTCGGCGGTTGTAGGAGTAGAAATCAATGTCCTCCCCGGGCTGGGGCAGGGGTTTTTGCGCCCTGATTTTTTCGGCGAGGGCGGCGAGGTTTTTCGCCACGGGAATTTCGGCAACGGGGTCTTCGGTGAGGGAGACTCTGATGGTGTCGCCAATGCCGTCGAAGAGAAGCCCTCCAATGCCCATCGCGCTTTTGATTCGCGCGTCTATGCCGAAGCCCGCCTCGGTAACGCCCAAGTGCAGCGGGTATGAGAATCCCTCTTCCGCCATTCTCTTTGCCGCGAGCCTGTAGGTTTCAACCATCACGCGCGTGTTGCTCGATTTGAACGAGAAGAGGAAATTGTGGAAGTTCAAGTCGCGGCAGATGCGGGCGAATTCAAAGGCTGCCTCGACCATGCCGTAGGAAGTGTCGCCGTAGCGGCGCACAATGCGGTCGGAGAGCGAGCCGTGGTTCGTGCCTATGCGCAGCGCTCTGCCGAGCTCCTTGCAGCGCAGTACAAGGGGCGTGAACTTCCGGCGGATTTTGTCGAGCTCCTCCTCGTATTCGGCGTCGGTATAGTCGTGCTCGGGGGCAAGGCGCTTGTCGGTGAAGTTGCCGGGGTTTACCCTGATTTTTTCGACGTGCTCGACAGCCTCCATCGCCGTCTGCGGCAGAAAGTGAATGTCGGCTACGAGCGGATTTGAAAAGCCCGCCGCGCGGAATTTTTTGGAAATGTCTTTTAGCGCCTTTGCCGCGTCGAGATTTTGCGCGGTGAGCCTTATTATCTGGCAG
>DAVZIV010000056.1:0-7405 GCA_052273125.1 Candidatus Merdousia sp.
GGTCGGGTCGGGGCCTTCGGGGCTCGCCCTTGCCGACGCCCTTTGCAAAAGCGGGCACGAGGTTGTTGTTTTCGAGCGCAACGCGTCTTTCGGCGGCCTGCTCCGCTACGGCATTCCCGACTTCAAGCTTTCAAAGCGCGTCATCGAGCGCAGAATAGACATAATGCGCTCTTCGGGCGTCCTGTTTGAAAGCGGCGTCGAGATAGGCTCGGACATTTCCGCAGACTATTTGCGCAAAAAATTCGACGCCGTTTGCATTTGCGTCGGCACGCAGATTCCGCGCGGGCTTCCGCCGTCCGTCAAGGGTGCGGGTGTTGCGGGAATCCACTACGCGCTCGAATTTCTGGGTTCGCAAACGCGCTTTTACAACGGCGAGACCGACGCCTTGTCGATTTCGGCGAAGGACAAGCGCGTTCTCGTGATAGGCGGAGGCGACACGGGCAGCGACTGTGTCGGCACAGCAAACCGTCAGGGGGCAAAATCCATAACGCAGGTCGAAATTATGCCAGAGCCGCCCGAACAGCGCCATTCCTCCACGCCGTGGCCGGTGTGGCCGTATCAAAAGCGCACATCGAGCAGCCATTTGGAGGGGTGTTCGCGGCTTTGGAGCGTGAATGTAAAGGCGTTCGAGTCGCGCGCGGGCGCGGTGAAGTCGGCTACTTTCGTTCCGCTTGAATGGTCTTTCGACGCGTCTGGGCGTCCGAAATCCTTCGTCGAAAAACCCGAATCGGAATTCAAAATAGAGGCTGATTTGGTTCTGCTTAGCATGGGCTTTACGGGCGTCGAAAAGCGCGGAATTGTGGAGTCTTTGGGAATACGGGCAACCGAGCGCAATATGATTGCCGTCGGGGGCGATTTTATGACGAACATAGACGGCGTTTTCGCCTGCGGAGACTGTATCAGCGGGCCTTCGCTTGTCGTGCGCGCGATAAAATCGGGTCTTGACACTGCCGTTGCCGTCAATAGATATTTGTCGGGTATCATAAAATACTAACCAAAACGTTTACGTATCGGGGTGCGCCTATGAGTTTCAGTGTTGAAGTTGCCGTTCTAAACAAGATAAGCATGCTGGTGGCAAAGCGGACGTCCGTTGCCGAAATGCTGCCCGAAGTCCTCAAAATTTTGCACAGCGAAATGGGGCTTTTGCGCGGCACCGTCACCCTGCGCGAGGGCGACCTTCTTGTCATAAGCGCCTCCGAGGGCTTGAGCAAGGAGGAGGTGGACAAGGGTCTTTACAAAGTCGGCGAGGGCATAACGGGCATTGTCGCCGCGCAGGGCAAGGGCAGGATTGTCCCCGACATTTCAAAAGACAAATTTTTCCTCAACCGCACGGGCGCGCGCACGGGCGAAAATGTCGCGTTCATATGCGTTCCGATTATCCATCAGGACGATGTCATAGGCACAATCAGCATAGACCGCCACGTTGACGAATTTACCGATTTGAAGGCGGACTACCACCTTCTGGAGACAATCTCCAACATTATGGCGGACGCCATCTTTGCCGCTTTTTCCGCCCACAGGGAACGCGAGCGCCTAATAGACGAGAGCAACAGGCTAAAGCTCGAGCTTGAAAACAGGTTGCGCCCCACCGAGATTATCGGCAACTGCAACAATATGAAGAAGGTCTACTCAATGATTTCCAAAGTGGCCTCTTCAAATGCTACGGTGCTAATCAGGGGCGAATCGGGCACGGGCAAGGAGCTTGTCGCAAAGGCAATCCATAAGCAGTCTTCCCGCAGCGACAAACCGCTGATTGTCGTCAACTGCGCCGCACTTCCCGAAAGCCTCATCGAAAGCGAACTCTTCGGGCACGAAAAAGGCTCTTTCACGGGCGCAATCAACCGCAAGATGGGTCTTGCCGAACTCGCCGACACGGGTACGCTTTTTCTCGACGAAATCGGCGACATCTCCCTGCCTATGCAGCTCAAGCTTTTGCGCTTCATTCAGGAGCACACCTTTTACCGCGTCGGCGGCAACACGGAGCGCAAGGTAGACGTGCGCATAATTGCCGCCACCAGCCGCAATCTCGAGGATATGATGGCGAAAGGTTCGTTCCGCGAAGACTTGTACTATCGCCTGAATGTATTTCCCATTTATATGCCCGCCTTGCGCAACCGCAAGAGCGACATCATTCTTCTTGCCGAGTACTTTTTGAAAAAGTACTCCAAAATCCACGGCAAACCCGTAATGAGAATTTCCACGCCAGCAATCAATATGATTTCCTCCTACTACTGGCCCGGAAATGTGCGCGAGCTTGAAAACTGTATGGAGTATGCCGTTTTGAACACTTCCGACAACGTCATAAGCGGCTACAACCTTCCGCCGTCTTTGCAGACTGCCGAAACTTCCGCAGCCGAGGCTCCCACTTCCGCTCCCGAGCGCACGGGCACGTATGATGCGATGGTTGCTTCTTTTGAAAAGGAATTGATTGTAAATGCCCTCAAGACGACAAAGGGCAATGCGACTGCGGCGGCGAAGTATTTGGGTACTACGCAGCGCGTTGTTTTGTACAAGATTAAGAGGTTGGCGATAGATCCCTCCCTCTACAAGTAAAAGGCGCGAGGGCGCGTAATGGTTGGCGGGTCGGGGTTTCTCTTCAAGAATGAGGGCAACGAAAGTTGCCCTTTTTTTTCCAACCCACGCCAACCACTACGTTCTCGGGCGTCATTACTCGCGTTTGCATGCGCAAACCGCCTCGCCGCTCGCTAACGCTCGGGGTCTTTTTGCGAAGCAAAAAATCTCATTCGCGCCCCGCTTGAATTTGGTTTCGCTGCGCCTCACGTACTAATGCACGCTACGACTTGCAAAACGCAAGTTCTGCCTCGAGCCTCACGCCTTTTAACGGGAGACAATGCTGGTTCATAATTTGTACGGAATGCGTTTTGCGTAGTGCCCGCACCTTGCCGTACCAAAATGTACTGTCTTCGGCGCTCGCATTCCGCAAATCCGCGTTTTTAAGTGCAATTGGGCGCCTTTTCCCGCTCGGCGGGTTTCGATTCTGTGGCGCGCATCGCCGCGCCAAAAGAAAAAACACCCCGCTGCAGAATCGAACTGCACTTTAAAGATTGAGAATCTTTTGTCCTAACCGCTAGACGACCGGGGCAGAAAAAATTATGTTTTCGAGTAGAACACCATCGGAGAGAAAATGCAACTTTTTTCTTTAGCGCGGGCGGATTTTGTGTTTCGGGATAAATCGACGGGGCAAATGTACAAAATGGATTGACGCAAAGCCGCCCCGATGTAATAACTCCGAGCGAATAGGAATTGAATCGACAGTCGGGATTTCCCAATTACGGAGATTTTGCGAACCGCGAAACTGATTTTATGAATTTAAAGACAACGCTTGCTTTTATAACGGCAGCCATACTTTCGGGCTGCGCAGGCTACGGAACAAAAACCGCAGCAAAGCCCGAAAATACGCATACAAACGCGCATACGGGCGAAGCTTTTGCGGCAAGGTCGGCATTGCCGCCCGTCTGCCTGTGGGGGAAAAATCCCCCGCCCGTAAATACGTGTTCTTCGCCCGAAAAGTGCGGCAAAAATTTGCGCATTACAAACGTGTCGAACCCGCGAATGGAGCTGTTTTTAAGCCCGTCGAAAAACCGCGGCGGCGGATTTGTAATAGTCTGCCCCGGAGGCGGATACGCCGCGCTCAACGGAGACCACGAGGGCTACAAAATAGCAAAATATCTAAACGCGCAGGGAGTGTCGGCGGCGGTGCTGTGGTACAGAGTGCCCGACAACTACGCGGGCGCGCTTTGCGATGTCCAGCGCGCAATAAGAGTTGCGCGCGCAAACGCTAAAAACTGGGGCTTTTCGCCGTCGAAAATAGCGGTGATGGGCTTTAGCGCAGGGGCGGATTTGGCGGCTCGGGCGGGAAGCGATTTCGCGAAAAAGACGTACGAAAAAATCGACGCAACCGACGAGGTTTCGGCGCGCCCGAATATGACAATCCTCATATACCCCGCATATATCGACGAACCTATGTACCGCTCCCGCTGGGTTATGCGCGAGCGCGAAAAACTCGAGACTATCGACTACTCGCACGACTACAAATTGTCGCACCATCTCAAGGTTTCAAAAGACACACCGCCTGCGTTCATCGTGCAGACAGCCGACGACAAAGTTTGCAAGAATTCGTCAATAGCGTACTTCTTGGCGCTCAAAAACGCGGGAGTGCCCGCGGAACTTTTGTATTGCCAAAAGGGCGGGCACGGCTACTCTCTGGCGGAAAACAAGGCTGACGGCCTCGTTTCAATGTGGCCGAAAGTGCTGGCAAGACATCTCGAAATTTCGGGATATTCCGATTCGCGCGCGGTTTTATCAAAATAGGAAAAGGTATAAATTATGAAAAAATTATTGTTCTTGATGTTGTCTGTCGGCTGGCTTTGCGCCTCGGCGGAGAAAATTGCCCCCGTTTTCGAGGGCGGGGAGGTCGTCGACATTTGGGCGGACGCGAAAATGCCCGACAACGTTTGCCGAGAGCCCGAAACGCTGACGGGAGAGTTCGGCAAACGCTGGATGCAAAACGTATCGAAACCGAGGCTCGAGTTCTTCAGAGCCAAGGGCACGGCCAAAACGGGACTTGTGATAATTTGTCCGGGCGGCGGCTATAACGGATTGTCGGCGGACTACGAGGGCGGCGAAGTCGCCAAATGGCTTACAGAGCGCGGAGTGTCGGCGGCGGTGCTGTGGTACAGGGTGCCCGACAATATGAAAGGCGCCCTCAACGACCTGCGCCGCGCCGTGCGCGTTGCGCGCGCAAACGCCGAAAAATGGAACATCGACCCCGACAAAATCTGCGTGATGGGCTTCAGCGCGGGCGCGAATCTTTCGGCTCGGGCGAGCACGCGCGCCGAGGGGCACAAGTTCGAGTACAAGCGCGCCGACGCAATCGACAAATTCTCCGCAAAGCCCACCCACACCTGCCTGATATACCCCGCCTATTGCGACAATCCCGGCTTCAGGGATATGCGCGTAGGCGCGCCGCGCTTCGAGTCGGAAAATCCCGACTACGACGAACTCTATAAAATAGCGCAAAATCTGCCGATAAACAAAGACACCCCGCCTGCGTTCATCGTGCAGACCCTTCAAGACGGAACGTACGTAAACTCGTCGATAGCGTATTTTCTGGCGCTCAAAAAGGCGGGAGTGTCCGCCGACTTGTTCCTTTGCGACAAGGGCCCCCACGGATACGGGCTGGGTTTCAAAAATCCGCAGGACCTCGTTTCGATGTGGCCTGACCTCTTCGACAAGTGGTTGACAATAAATAAATTTAAAGATAAATAGTTTGTGAAAATTATAAATTATCAACTTGGTCAGATAGGTACGAACGCCTATCTGCTGCTTCCCGAAAATTCAGATACCGCCGCGCTGGTCGACTGCCCGCAGGGCGCGGCGGCAACCGTCGGCGGCGAGCTTGAAAAACTCGGGCGCAGGCTTTCGGCAATACTTTTGACCCACGGACATTGGGACCACATTTGGGACGTGCGCGAACTTTCCGCCGCCACGGGCGCAAAGGTGTGCGCGTCGAAATTCGGCTCTCCGCTCATCGAAGACGCCGATTTTCAGCGCGAGGTGATGTTCGCCGCCGACGGTCTTGTTTCCGCGAAAATCGACGTGAAAATATCCGACGGCGACATTCTCGATTTCCCGCCGCTGAAATTCAAGTGCATGGAGGTTTTCGGACACAGCCCCGACAGCATAGCCTATTATGTAAAGGACGGCGCGCGCGGCTATGTATTCACGGGAGACGCGCTCTTTGCAGGCAGCATCGGCAGAACCGACCTCTGGGAGGGCAGCTACGCGGCTCTTGAAAAATCGATAAAGACAAAGCTCTACAAACTGCCCGACGACACCGTTGTCTTCACGGGGCACGGCCCGTCTACGTCTATAGGCTTCGAGAAGAAAAACAATCCCTATGTTGTGGCTTAGCAGATGGCGCATTCCGACGAATTTTATATGCGCCGCGCCCTCGAAAACGCGCGCAAAGCGTGGGGGAAAACCGCGCCGAATCCGATGGTCGGGGCTGTCTTGGTGCGCGACGGCGAGATTGTCGCCGACGGCTACCACCACGCCGACGGAATGCCGCACGCCGAGCGCGACTGCCTTAAAAACGCAGGCGAAAAAGCCCGCGGCTGCACAATGTACGTGAGCCTTGAACCATGTTCGACGCTCGGGCGCACGGGCGCCTGTTGCGACGCCATCGCGGCTGCGGGGATTTCGGAAGTTGTCGCCGGCTGCCAAGACCCGAATCCCGCGCACAGCGGGCGGGCGTGGGCATACCTTGCCGAGCGCGGCGTCAAGAGCCGCTGGGGCGTTCTGGAAAAAGAATGTCGGGAATTGAATTTCATTTTCAACAAAAACATAACGTCTTCGGAGGCGCTGCTGGCGGTAAAATTCGCCGTTTCCAAAGACGGCAAACTCACGCGCAGGGCGGGCGAACATACTGCGGTTTCGGGGACGGAATCCAACGCCGACGTGATGAAGTGGCGCAGCCTTTTCCAGTCGATAGGCGTCGGATTCGGCACGCTCGTCTCCGACAACCCGAGGCTCACGCGGCGCGGCGAAGGCGCGGTCGAATCATGCGGGGTGCGCCTGATTTTCGACGCGTCCCTCAACTGCGCCGAATTGGACACTTCCAAATACAACGTTTTTGCCGACGCCTTTAAAAATTCAACGCGCATAGTTTGCGGTTCGGAGGCTTCCGCCGACTGCCAAAGCGCGCTCGAGGCGCGCGGAATCCGCGTTATGCGCATAGACGCGCCGTCGGTGAGTGCCGAATTTTGGCAAAAATTAAAACGGGCCCTTTACGCCGAGCGCATTTGTTCGCTTTATATCGAGGGCGGTGCGCGCCTGTTTAAAAGTGTCTGCGGCGCGCGGGCTGCCGACTACGCGTTCAGGTACGAATCTCCCGATGTCTTCGGTTGCGGGCTTGACGCGTTCGACAAAAAATACTTTGAAATGGACGCCGTCGAGAAAACGCATCTCGGGCGCGACGAATTTACAAGGGGCTATCCCGTATGGACGCATCTACCGTAAGAAAATATTTCGAGAATCCGCGCGTGGTTGCCGACTACGCCGAAGCCGCGCAAAACGTCGGCTTGTGGGAATCGGAACGGAAAGTCATTTTTGAATACATTTCCAAGAGCGCCCGCGTTTTGGAGCTCGGCTGCGGGGCGGGGCGCGTTTCCGTTGCGCTTTCGCGGGAAGGGTATTCCGACATTACCGCCACCGATTTTTCTCCAGCGATGGTCGAAGCCGCCGCGCAAATCGCGGCACTTCGCGCCCCGAATGTAAAATGCGCAGTCTGCGACGCCACGAAAATAGCCTTTCCCGACGAATCGTTCGACGCCGTGATTTTCGCCTTCAACGGTCTTATGCAGATCCCGCGCCGCGAGGCTCG
>DAVZIV010000057.1:0-7331 GCA_052273125.1 Candidatus Merdousia sp.
CAATGCCCCTGATAGACAATCCCGACGCCCCGCGCTATATGCAGACGGCAATAGACGCCGCCGCGGAGTTGGGCGCAAAGAACATTCTCTTCTCGTGTTTCGGAAAAGACAAGCTTTCGGGCGCCGACTGCAAACTTGTAGAGGCGAAGTTCGCCCCGTTTGTCGCCGGCTTGAAGATTATAATGCCCTACGCGGAAAGCAGGGGCGTCAACATCTGCCTTGAGGACACTCTCACCGCCGCCGAAAACAACAGGGTTATCGACGCGGTAGGCAGCCGGAATCTCAAAGTGTACTTCGATGTTTTCAACATTGTCTACTACGGGCACGAGGAAATCTCCAACATCGAGGGATTGAAGGGCAGAATCGGCGAAGTCCACCTCAAGGACGAAGCCCACAAATTCGGCGCCTCCAAGACAAAGCCGAAGGATTTCAAAGCGTGTTTGGACGCCCTCAAGCGCATAGGCTACGACGGCTGGTACTGCTTTGAAGTCCACGCCTTCAACTTCAAAAAGGACGACATAGACTCCGTTCTGAAGTACAATATCGATTACGCAAGAAAACATATAAAATAACAAAAAACATATGAAAAAAATATTTTCAATTCTGGCGCTCGCGCTTGTCTCCGCGTGTTTTGCCTTTGCCGCGGAGCGCAAAGTTGCGGTGCAGACGTTCACGTGCTACTCGTATACGCTCGAGGACATATGCACGATGTTCTCCGCTTTGGGCGTGAAAAACATAGAGCTGTGCACGGGGCATCTAATCGGCGGGAAGTACCCCAAGACGCGCTTCGGCGTGAAGACGCTGAAGGAGTCTCCCGAGGTTTTCAAGTACGTGCGCGATATGTTCGACAAACACGGGCTTAAAGTCGTTTCGACGGGCGTTCACTATCCCAAGAACGAGGCGGAAGTCGAGGAAATATGCAAGTTTTCAAAAGCCCTTGGCGCGGAATACGTTTCAGCCGAAAGTCCCGATGCAATCGTGAAACTTTGGCTCAAACACCTCGACGGATTGAAACTGACAATCCACAACCACCACGCTCTTCCCTTCGCCGACCCCAACTACGTCGCAAAGCTTGTTGCGCCCTACCCGAACGTGGGGGCGTGCGCCGACAACGGCGGCTGGACGCGCGCGGGTTTCGACAGCGTGCAGGGGCTGAAAATCCTCAAGGGCAAGATATTCACAATCCATCTCAAGGATCAGGAAAAGCTCGGCAACAAAAGCAGCAACGCCAAAATCTACGGCACAGGCTGCATTGACCTCAAGGGAATGCTCGCCGAGCTCGACGCCCAGAAATTCGACGGCTACATAATCATAGAGCACGGCAACTACGACGACAAATATCAGGTCATCAAGCGCGATATACAGTTCCTCAAAAACAATTAACGCACTTTTTTGCGAAACAAACCGGCGGGCGTTCCACAGAAGCGTCCGCCTTTTGTTTTGCCCGAAGCGCTACATTTTTTTGCCGAGGAATTTTGACCCCAACAGTCTCGACGAGTTGGCTACAACCGCCACAGACGACACGTTGTGCAGCAGCGCGCCCCACGCAGGCGATATGAGACCCGCCGCGCCGAAGCTGATTCCCAGCAGGCTCACGCACAGCGAAAACGCAATATTTGTGTAAATGGTTTTCAACACCAAACGCGAGAATCCCACAAGCGCGGGGATTTTCGTGAGGTCGCTGTTGAGCAGGGCAACCTGCGCGGAATTTACGGCGATGTCGTTCTTGAGGTCGGCAATGGCAACCGATACGTCGGCGGCGGCAAGCGACGGGGCGTCGTTTACGCCGTCGCCCACCATGCAGACGAACTTTCCGTCCTGCTGCGCCTTTGCGATGGCTTCAAGCTTGTCCTGCGGCAGGAGGTCGGGGCGGGCGTTTTCAATTCCGGCATTCTGCGCGAGGGCTTTTACGCTGGCGGCGTTGTCGCCGCTTAGAATCGTGCATTGGCAGCCCGACTTTTTGAGGGCTTCAACGGCGGCTTTCGCGCTCGGGCGGATTGTGTCGCCGAAAGTGAAGCGCGCAACGCCTTCGCCGTTTTCAAAGAGGTCGCTTGCGGTTGCGTTTGCCCCGTGCGCCTTTTTTATGGCGTATTGCGCGCCGTCTATTTCGGCGGAAATTTCGCCGTTTGCGGCAATCTGGAGGTTTTGCGGCGCGGGTATTTTGTCTGCGGAAATTTTACCCGCGGCGTATTCGGCAACGGCTTTTGCGAGCGGGTGCTTCGACGCGCTTTCAAGCGCGGCGGCGACAGCCAAAAGCCTGCCGGCGTCGGAGGCGCGCTTCGGCTCGAAGCCCGCAACCCTGATGTTGCCTTCGGTCAGCGTTCCCGTCTTGTCGAAAAAGACGGCGTTTACCTTTGCAAAGGCTTCCATAACTTCGCCGCTTTTTACAAGAATTCCGTACTTTGCGGCATTGCCTATGGCGGCGGATACTGCTGTGGGCGTTGCAAGTACAAACGCGCACGGGCAAAATACTACAAGTATTGTTGTCGCCCTTATCGCCGCGTCGGCAAGCGATGTACCGAAGGCGAAGTATGCGGCAAAGAAGACAAGCACAGCCGTCGCCAGCGCGCTTTTGACTATGATTTTTGCCCACTTTTCGGCGGCGTGCGCAATCGGGGCGTGCTTGCCCTCGGCTTCGCGCACAAGCTCTATGGTCTTTGAAAGCGCAGTCTCGCCGCCGTTTTTGGTTGCGCGGATTTCAAGCTTGGCGTTTTCGTTGAACGTTCCGCAGAGAACCCTGTCGCCGACGTTCCTTTCGACGGGGGCGCTCTCGCCCGTCATATTCGCCTCGTTGACGGTGCTTGCGCCCGAAACGACCACGCCGTCGGCGGAAATTGTCTCGCGCGGGTTTATCAAAACGATGTCGCCAGTCCTGATTTCTGCGGCGGGAATTTCGCGCACCCGACCCTCGACGACAACTTTTGCGATTTCGGGCATCAGCGATGAAATCTTTTTGAGACCGTCTTTCGTCTTGTCTATCGTGCGGTCTTCAAGCCATTCGCCGAGTGTCATCAAAAACGCTATCTCGCCGGCAACGAATATGTAGCCGTGGCAATGGGCGTCTCCGGTGTCGAATCCCGCAACCTGCGCGGCGAAAAGCGCAAGGGCCGCCGTCATCGCCGAACCCACGAGAATGGACACCGTGATCTCGCGGCGCGCGAGCGACTTGAACATTCCCCTGAAAATCCAGCCCGAGCAAAGAAATACGGCAATCCACGACGGGTCGGAATACGGATAGAACGGGAAGTTCAAGTCGAAGAACGGAATGGAAAATCCAGCGGCAAGCGCGGCGAACGAAACCAAAATACGCGTCGAAGTGCTCAAAACTCCGCCGCGGACTTCGCCGCAGCAGGAATGTCCGCCTTCGTGCCCGTGATGGCAACAGCAGTGTTCGTGCGCCTTGCCGTCCGCATTGTGTTTGCGTTCTTGGATGCCGTGTTTGTGGCAGCAGCAATGTTCATTGTGTTCTTCCATATAGGAGTCCTATTTTAATTTTTTCAAATGTTCGACAAGTTCGTTGACGAGCGACTCGTCCGAATGCTTTAGCGAATCGGCAATGCAGTGTTTTAGGTGGCTTTCCAAAAACATAAGCCACACGCCCTTGAGCGCCCCCGCGGCGGAATTTATCTGGCGGAGAATGTCTATGCATTCCCCGTCTTCGTCCACTTCCTTTTCTATCGCGCGTATCTGCCCCTCTATGCGGTGCAGGCGCGCGCGCAGTTTCGATTTTTCCTCTTCGGTTCTACAGTGCATAAGATTTCCCCTTTTTTGAAAGTTTGAATATAGAGTATAGGGGTATACCCTATATTTATTTTGTCAACGGATTTTTTGAAATTTTTTTAATCTTCGAGAATGAGTTCAGAGCGCGCCCGTTTTTGCGCGTAAAAAAAAAAAACGCCCGAAACCGTGCGGCGTCGGGCGTTTGGGAAAGGATTTCAAGCGGCGTGTTTTAGTATTCCTCGTCGCGCAGAGCCTTGACAGCCTCCTTCAGATTGTGGCGGACAATCACGCTGTGGCGCATATAAATTACGTCTTCTGCTATGTTCGTGCACAGGTCGGCTATGCGCTCGAGGCATTTGCAGACAAGCAGGTAGTTTACGCAGCCCATTCCCGCACCCGACTTGACGAGCTCCTCGCTCTTCGTGTAGCATTCGCGCATTGCCGCGTCTATTTCTTCGTCGGCGTTGCAGACTTCGAGGGCGAGGTATTCGTTTCCGTCCATAAAGGCGTCTATGGAATGCTTGAGCATAAGTATCGTCTTTTTGGAAATGTCCTCCAAGTCGAACGGTATTGTTGCGGCGGGTTCTTTTTTCAGAAAGGCAATGCGCTTTGAAATGTTTGCCGCCATATCGCCGATGTGCTCGAGCTCGTTGTTGATTTTTAGCACGGTTATTACAAAGCGGAGGTCGCTTGCAACGGGCTGGTGAAGCGCCAGAACTTTCAGGCATTCCTCCTCCATTTCGACCTCCGCCTTGTCTATTTGCATGTCGTTTTTTACGACTTCCGCGCCGAGCTCGGTGGAGAGCTGCCCCAGAGCCTTAACGCTCTTGAGCATATTTTCCTCCACTTCGGCGGCGAGCTTGAGCAGACCGTCTTTGAGTTTGTCCAAATCGTGTTTTAGATGCGAGTTCATATTAGCCGAACCTTCCTGTTATGTAGTCGTTTGTTTCGCGTTTTTTGGGGTTTGTGAAAATTTTTGCGGTTTCGCCGAATTCCACGAGATTGCCCTCGTAGAAGAACGCGGTGAAGTCGGAGACGCGCGATGCCTGCTGCATGTTGTGCGTAACTATTGCAATGGTGTAGTCGCCCGAAAGCTCGGCAATGAGGTCTTCTATGCGGGCGGTCGATTTCGGGTCGAGGGCGCTGCAGGGCTCGTCCATCAGCAGCACTTCGGGGCGGATTGCCAGCGCTCGGGCAATGCACAGGCGCTGTTGCTGCCCGCCTGAAAGCCCGAGGGCGCTCGAGCCGAGTCTGTCCTTTACTTCGTCCCAAATGGCGGCCGAACGCAGCGACTTTTCCACGATTTCGTCAAGCTCTTCCCGCGCTATGCGCCCGCGCAGGCGCACGCCGAATGCAACGTTGTCGTAGATGCTTTTTGGGAACGGGTTTGGGCGCTGGAAAACCATGCCGACCCTGCGGCGCAGCTCGGTTACGTCGAGGCGCTTGTGGTAGATGTCCGTGCCGTTGAGCAGGAGTTCGCCCTGAGTGTGGCAGCCGTCTACAAGGTCGTTCATTCTGTTTATGCAGCGCAGGAACGTGCTTTTGCCGCAGCCGCTCGGGCCGATTATGGCCGTGACTTTCCCGCGGAGGAAATCGACGCTGACGTCTTTTACCGCCTTGTGGTTTCCGTAGAATACGCTGAAGTTTCGCGCCGACACAACGGCGTCTTCGGGAATGCGGTTTTCTTGATTATTGTTATCCATAAAAGATTATTTGCGTTGAAGTTTGGCCCTTATTATTATGGCGACGAGATTGAGCGAAAGCACTATCGCCATCAGCGTGAACACCATTCCGTATTGAACGTGCTGCACCATGTCGGCGGCTTCGTGCTCGGAGCAGATGTTGTAGATGTTCCACGGCAGGGCGGGGGTCGGGTTTGTGAAAATCTGCCCGAGCCCGAGGGCTACGCCCGTGCTTGTCGCCGCCGTGAAAATGATGGGCGCGGTTTCGCCCGCGGCTCTGCCCATTGAAATAATTATGCCCGTGAGCATCGACGGCAGGGCGGCTGGCAGAATCACGGTACATATCGTGCGCCATTTGCCCGCGCCCAGCCCCAAAGACGCCTCTCTGTAGGCTCGCGGGACGCTTTTGAGGGACTCCGCGCAGCTTTGGATTATCGTAGGCAGAATCAGCAGCGCCAGCGTAGCCGCGCCCGCTATTACGCTTTTGCCGTCGGAGATTTTCAGGGTGTCGATTAGGAACGCCAAGCCGAAGAGTCCGAACACTATCGACGGCACTCCGGCAAGCGTGCCCACGCACATTCTGAGCAAGTCAGTAATGGGCGACGGCTTTGCGTATTCGGAAAAATATATCGCCGCGACAATCCCCAGCGGGGCGGCTATGAGCATTGCGCCGACCGTCAGGTAGAACGTGCCGACAATCATCGGGAATATTCCGCCGAATATGTTTGCGTCAATCGGATCGTGGGTGAAAAAGCCGCCGTAGAATACGAAGTGCGGCTGCATAAGTCCGCCGAAATTCTTTTTAATGTCCCCGAAGATTTCGGCTATTTTCGTGCCCTTGAAATATTCGGCGGTATCGACCATTTTGAAAATTTTCGTACCGTTGGCGCCGTCGGCTACAATGCGGATTTTTGCGACGGATTCTTCAAAGACTTTTTTTGCCATATCCATTCGCGTCTGCCCGTATTTGTTGCGCGGCAGTTTTTCCGCCGCCTTTTGTTTTGCGCTTTCGGGGCCGAGCAGCTTGTTGACGCCAGCCTTGAATTCAAAATAGGCGGCGTTCTTTTCGGCCAAAACGGCGACGCATTTTTCCATTTCCGCCGTCGGGATTTCGGAAATCGAACGCCTCAGCGAGGCTCTTGCCGCAGGGGCGAGAATTTTTTTCATTTGCTTTGAGGACGAAAACGCCTTTGCCTGGGCGGCGGCGCTTTTCGATTCATTCTTTAGGAAATTCCCGAACGAAACCTCCGCGCCTGCGCCTATTGCGCGCTCGGTGGCGTCGGCAAGTTCGGCGTCGGCATTTTTCCACGCCGCGGCGGCAAGTTCGGCGAAAAACCTGCGACGCTGTTGAGCCGGCATTTCCCCTGCCTTGGCGAGCTCTCCCGCGTTATTTTCAATGTGCCCCAAGCCGCGCGCTATTATTTTGCGCACGGAGTCTTCGGCTTCGGGGCAGCGGCGGTGTTCGTATTCCGAAAATTCGGCGAATATTTTTTGTTTTGCCTCTGCGCTTTTTTTGTTGCGCAGAATGTCGGATTGGCTCGGCGCGTAGCCGAAGTTTTCCTCCAGAAAATTCTCGTGCTCGGCTGTCGCCTTGAACGCGAATGCGCCCACGCCTTTTATTATAATCGGCATGGTGAATGCGCATACCAGCAGGCACATTAGCGCAAGCGATATTTTTGCCAGTTTTGTAAAAGCCCAATCAAGGATTTTTCTCGAATTGTCGTTCATAATCTTACTTCTTGAGTCTGTTGCGCGCGGCGTATTTCCCCGCGGCGTTCATTGCAAGCGCGGCGAAGAGCAGGCAGGTGCTCATTGCAAAGAGGGCGTGGTAGCGCGCCGAGCCCGTGCTTTGGTCGGCCTCCACCATTGAATTTTCGCGATTGTCGCCGTCATGGTGCGCACGGGCTCGAAGATGTTGTAGAACGGCTC
>DAVZIV010000058.1:0-7324 GCA_052273125.1 Candidatus Merdousia sp.
CAATCGGCACGCCGGCCTTTTGGGCGAAATTGAGCGCTTCGTCAGTCTGGGGCATAAAGCCGTCGTCTGCGGCGACTACCAAAATGGCGATGTCCGTGACGTTTGCGCCGCGTTCGCGCATTTTCGAGAACGCCGCGTGGCCGGGGGTGTCGAGGAACGTGATTTTCTTGCCGCCCGAGCTTACCTGATACGCCGCCGTGTGCTGCGTAATGCCGCCTGCTTCGCCGGCGACCACGTTCGTGTTGCGGATAGTGTCAAGCAGCGTTGTTTTCCCGTGGTCGACGTGTCCGAGAATGCAGACGATGGGCGGGCGAGGGACGAAGTTTCTGATGTCTTCTACAATCTGGCGCGCCATTTCGCGCTTCTTTGCGGCGGCGGCAAGCTGCTGTTGCTGCTGTTTCGCCCCTGTGCTTGATTTCAAGCGTTATTCCGTGGCGTTTTGCTATCTCGATCGCCGTAGCCTCTTCTATGGCCTGGTTCATCGAGGCGAAAATGCCCAAGTCCATCAATTCGGAGATGAGCTTAAAGGGCTTTAAATTGATTGATTTTGCGAAGTCGCGCACGATTATCGGCGGCTTGATTTGCAGAGTCTTTGCGTTGCCCGCGGTTTCGTTCTTTGCCTCTGGGGCTTTGGGTTGCTGAGGCTGTGCCGCGGCGGGAGCGGGGCGGCGCACTATGGAAATGTTGGGCAGTGCCACGCCTGCGGGGGTTTTGCGCTCCACCGTCTTTATTGTGGGAATTACGGGGGCAGGACGCGCAGCGCCGCCGATAGTCGGGGGCACTGTGGGAGCGGGCTGCCTCGGCGCATTGGGCGCTTTGGGCGCGGGGGGAGTAAGCGGCGCGGGTCTGGAGACCTGCGGCATTGAGATTCTCGGCGGAGTGTTCGGGCGCGAGATTGTCGGGGGCACTGCTGGAGCGGGCTTTGATGTCTGCGGAATCGGGGGCACTGCAGGCGCGCTCTTTACCGAAGCCGCTGCAGCGGGCGGCACAACGGGAGCTGGCTTTGCCGCTTCGGGTACTTTGGGCTGTTGAGGTGTCGCCTCGGGCGCTTTGGCGGCGGTTTCCGCAGACGCCTTTTCCTGAGGCTTTGCCGCTTCGGGCTTTTTCTCCTCAGCCTTTGCGGGTGCGGGAGGTGGTGTGGGGGCGGCTTCATGCGCCTTTTGCATTACGGGTTCTTCCGTCTTGCTTTCGGGAGTTTCCGCCTGAGCTTCGGGGGCGTCTTTCGCTTCCTGCTGCTGCGACGAACCCGCTTTGAAATCCTTGGCTATTTCGTCGGCGTACAGGGGCGCTATCGAATTCGACGGCGTTTTTATTTCAAGACCGTATTTATCCTGTCTGGCGTTTATGAATTCTATAAGCTCTTTGCTTGTGACGTTGAGCTCTTTTGCCAATGCGTGAATTCTAATGCTCATCTATGCGGATTTCCTTTTTGCTGTTTTGTTGCTAAGTATTCCGAAACGTTATTTCAGGTTGTGTACCAGTTCCAGCGTTTCCATTGCCTTGCCTTCGGAAAGCCCCATTTCAACGAGGTCGTGGACTTCCACGCCCTCGAAGAGGTCGAGGCTCGTAATGCCGTTTTGCGTAAGAAGGGCGACTTCCTCCGCCGAGAGGTTTGTAAGCACTTGTGCGAGCGAACTGAACGCGCGGTACGCCTTCTGCTCGAAGTTTGTTCCTTCCGCGTTTTCCTCTTCGCGCACGTCTATCTTCATTCCTATGAGGCGCGACGTGAGCTTTATGTTGGAACCGCCCTTGCCGATGACTACGGAGAGGTCCTCCTTTGAAACTTCAAACGAAATGCGCTTGTTTTCGCGGTCTACGCTGACGTTCTTTGCCACTGCCGGCTTGATGCATTCGGCGAGGAGGGTTTCCATGTCGGGCGAATACTTTATTATGTCGATTTTTTCGCCGTTGAGCTCCTTGACGATGCCCTTTACTCTTGTTCCGCCCGCGCCGACGCATGCGCCCACGGGGTCTATGCGGCTGTCGGAGGCGCTCACGGCAATCTTTGTTCTGTAGCCGGGTTCGCGCGCCATTGCCTCAATATTTACCGATTTTTCAGCGATTTCGGAAACTTCCAGCTCAAAGAGGCGCTTGACGAATTTGAAGCTCGCACGGCTCAAAATGATTTCGGGGCCTCTTGGCGAATTGTCTATTTCCAGAAGCAGAGAGCGGATTCTGTCGCCGGGTTCGTAGTTTTCGCCGGGGATACATTCGCGCTTGGGCAGGATTGCGGCGGTGAGCCCCAAGTCTACAATGTATGCGCCCTTTTCCCTGCGGCGCACAGTTCCGGGTACGATGTCTCCGATGGAGTCTTTGAAGGCGTCGAAAACCCTGCTTTTTTCAATGGTGCGCAGTTTCTGGATAATGCTTTGGTAGACGTTCTTTGCGGCTATTCTGCCGAGGTCGGAAAGGTCGACTTCGCGCTCGATAACGTCGCCGAGCTTGGCGTCGGGCTTGTAGAGTTTTGCCTTGTCTATGTGGATTTGCGTCGCGTTGTCGGCTACGGAGTCCGTGACGGTTTGCAGCGCCCAAGCCTTTAGGTTGCCCGTCTTGGGGTTGATGTCTATTTTGAGGTTGTAGCCCGTCATACTCTTGGCGGCGGCATTGCGGATTGCCGAAGAGATTGATTCAATCATTTCCTCGCGCTTTATCTGCTTTTCCTTTTCCATGTATTCGAGAATGGAAAGAATTTCGCTGCTGTTGCTCATATTTGTCCTCTTTCGTTGATATTTTTAAATTCAAAAGCGCACCGACAAAAAAAGCGGGCGTGCAATCAACCCACTCTCTCGTCGGATAGCTTGTTCTTTTAACGCGACTATAATGTATGCGCTTTCGGGCGCGTCAAGCTTTATTTTGTCGGCAAATGTCTTTTATTTAGAAGCTTTTTTCACTTTTTTGCGGGGGCTTTTTCAAAAAATATTTGTCTTTTACGGGCGGAGTTTTTTATTACGTAGGCCCGAATGAAAAAGATATTGGCAGTATTGCTTTGCGGAGCGTCGGCTTTGAATGCCGAAGTGGCAAGAATAGACGCATCTTCGCCCGAGGCGCTCGAGCGTTCGTATGCCGCCGTGATAGAATCGCTCGACGACCGCGCCCAGCAGGAATTTTCCGTTGCCATGACAATCATAGGCGTTGTTATGGCGCAGCGTCCCGACTTGGGCGGCAGCGCCAAGATTAAGGAGCTTATAAACGGCAAGACCGCCGAGGAAATCATAGCGGAGTCCAGGAAGCTCACGGGCAGTGTTCGCATGAACACTGGGCGCATAGACGGCTCTTCGTCGGCGCGCTTTTCCGAGACGCTGGGGGCGGTTTTGATTTCGCTGCCCGAGGGCAGGCGCGAAAAGTTTTCCGAAGCCGCTGCAAAGCTCATGTACGAGCGCCAGAATAAAAAGATTCCGGAGGCGGAATTTTTGAAATCGGTAGACGGCAAGACTGCCGACGAAATCATAGAAATGGCGCGCGAGGTGTCCGTGCCGTTTGTGGTCTCGCCCGAGCAGGCTACCAATGCGGAGTTGGAAAAACTCTCGCCCGAGCAGTTGAAGAGGCGTTTCGGCATAGACGCAGTGAAGAAAGCCGAAGGGGATTTGCCCGAGCCCGCGGTGAAATTTTCCGAATCTCTCGTTCCGCCGAAATAGAGGCGGGAAAATGTCGGCAAAAAAAAGGAGCCCGTTTTGCGGGCGCCTTTTTTTGTTAAATGTTGCGCGTTTTGGAGCTCTTTTTTATCTTCCTGTATTTGTACAGCAGAATTCTTCTTGCCCGCGGCAGGTATTTTATCGGAGGGTAGAAGACGTACGCCAGAAAAATCAGCGCAAAGCTGCATTCCTTGAATTTTACGACGAGCAGTATGCAGACTATTATTATTACGAAAGAGCGGAATTTTGTGCTGGTTGTCCAGTTGATATGCTTGAACGACGGATACGGAATGTTGCTTACCATAAACCACGAAATCAGCAGCATAAGCGGTATGAGCACGGGCGTAAACATAGTCAGGTCGAAGCTGAGCATTGTAAGGGCTATCGACGCCACTGCGCCTGCCGCCGCGGGGGCGGGAAGCCCCGAAAAGTCGCCCATTTCGTACTTTTCGTGCCCGTCTATGTAGGGGTTTGTCAGAACATTGAAGCGCCCGAGGCGCACGGCGGCGCAGAGCATAAATATGAAGCCTATCAGCCAGCCCGTGTTCATCACGAAAGACGACATTGCCTCGCCCATCATCGAAGAGGGCTTGAGTATGAGAAAGTACATCAGCAGGCAGGGTGCTATTCCGAAAGACACGCTGTCGGCGAGCGAATCGAACTCTTTGCCGAAGAGCGAGAGTTTGCCGCTTGCGCGCGCGACTCTGCCGTCGAACGCGTCGCAGAGGAAAGACATCAGAATGCACAGGATTGCAAGCAGGTAGTAGCCGGTGCCCGAATCGGGCGCGGCGGACTTGGGGGCGACGAGCTGTGCAAGCGCGTCTATGGCGCGGTCTTTTGATTCAAAATTGAATTTTGCCTGAATGCACAGTATTATGGAGAGAAACCCGAAGAAAAGGTTGCCCGCCGTGAATGCGTTGGGCAGAATGTATATCTTGCTTGCCTGATGTACGTTTGCCCAGAGTTTTCTTTGTTGGCTCATTTTTTTAGGGATTCAAGATAGTTCCAGAAGTTGTCTTCCTGCTCGAACATGGTCTCTTCCTTGAATGGGAGTTTTGCCCTGAATACGAAGTCCGCCAAAGTGTGCTGGTGGAGGATATAGTGCGCCATAAGCGCCTTTTTTTGCTCGAGAATTTCAAAGTATACACGGTAGTCGCCCGTGCGCAGGCGGTAGAAATTTTTGCTGCCCCTGCGGATTTTCCCTATTTCGGGAAGACCGCTTTCTATTTGCTCTTTTGTAAGCGAGCCCAATGCGTCTATTATTTCAAGCTGGGCGAGCTTGTCGAGCTTGTTGAGTTCCGACATGCTTTGGGCACTGAAAATTACTTGGTACATAGTGGTGTCCTCTTGTATATATGAGGCTATATTGCATACTATCGGCGGCTAATCAACCAAAATATGTTCGGTGCGGCGGCGGAAAGTCGGGGGGATATCCGGCGCTTAGCGTTTTGCCGCCGAGTTGGATTCCACGGCGCGCTCGCGCTCCCGCCACGGAACAACCGCGCCAGTTTCGAGCGTCTTGGGCATGTCTATTATGCGCTGGTTTCCCGAGCCTCTGTATCTAAGCGATATATTTTTCAACTCCATAACAAACGGCCCGTCTACGAGCACGTCTATCAGGCGCAGGATTTCGTCCGTCTGGGCGCAGTGGGCGCGCCCCTGCAAAATGTCGGTTTCAAGCACGCACCCCGTGTACGCCCAAATGTCCTTTTTGGGATAGAGTTTTTTTACTTCGCGCAGAAGCGGCAGAAGTTCGCGCTGGTTTTCGGGTTCAAAGGGTTCGCCGCCCAGGACGGAAAGCCCCGTTATATAGGCGGGGGCAAGATACGACAAAAGCCTTTGCTTTGCGGCGGCATCGAAACGTTCGCCGAAGGCAAAATCCCACGTCTGGGCGTTGAAACAGCCCTTGCAGCGGTTGCGGCAGCCCGAAACGAACAGGGAAACCCTTATTCCCTCTCCGTTTGCTATGTCGCAGGCTTTTATCTCTCCGTAGTTCATAGGTTTTTACAGGTGCAGAACGCGCTCGGATATTTCCTGAGTGCGCCCCTGATTCCAGTACTGCGTGCCGATGTATCCGCAGGTGCGCCTTGCCACGTTCATTTTGTTCTGGTCTGTGTTGCCGCAGTTGGGGCAGCGCCAAATCAGCTTGCCGGATTCGTCTTTGACAATTTCGATTTCGCCGTCGAAACCGCAGACTTGGCAATAGTCGCTCTTGGTGTTTAGTTCGGCGTACATTATATTGTCGTAAATGTATCTAATTACAAGCATTACAGCCATGAGGTTGTTTTGCATGTTGGGCACTTCCACATAGCTGATTGCACCCCCCGGGGAGAGCTGCTGGAATTTGGATTCCAGCGCCAGCTTTGCAAAGGCGTCAATCTTTTCCGTGACATGCACATGGTAGCTGTTTGTTATGTAGTTTTTGTCGCTGACTCCCTCGACTATGCCGAAGCGCCTTTGCAGGGCTTTGGCGAATTTGTATGTCGTGCTTTCAAGCGGCGTGCCGTAAAGCGAGTAGTCTATGTCTTCTGCCTCCTTCCACTTCTTTGTGTAGGAGTTGAGCCTGCGCATAATCTCCAAGCCGAGCTCTTCGCCCTCGGGGTCTGTGAGCTTTTTGCCGATGAGCGCGTAGACGCATTCCCAGAGTCCCGCGTAGCCGAGCGAGAGCGTTGAATAGCCGCCGTGGAGGTATTTGTCTATTGTTTCGCCCTTCTTGAGGCGCAGTAGCGCGCCGTGCTGCCAGAGAATTGGGGCGGCGTCGGAGAGCGTTCCGCTGAGGCGCTCGTGGCGGCACTGGAGCGCGCGGTGGCACAGCTCCATGCGTTCGTCGAAAATTTCCCAGAACTTTTGCATGTCGCCGTTTGCCGAAAGTCCGATGTCGGGCAGGTTGACCGTCACAACGCCCTGATTGAAGCGCCCGTAGTACTTGGGCTTGCCGTTTTCGTCTACATAGGGGGTGAGGAAGCTACGGCAGCCCATACAAGTATAGCAATGGCCTTCGCCGTTTTTGTCTACCTTGTTCTTGAGCATTATCTTTTCCGAGATGTAGTCGGGCACCATTCTCTTTGCCGTACATTTTGCGGCAAGCTCGGTGAGGTAGTAGTAGGGGCTGTCGGGCTCTATATTTTGTTCCTCCAAGACATAGATGAGCTTGGGGAATGCGGGAGTGATGAACATTCCCGCCTCGTTCTTTACGCCCTTGTAGCGCTGCTTGAGGGTCTCTTCTATGATGAGCGCCAAGTCGCGCTTTTCGCGCTCGTTCTTCGCCTCTCCAAGATACATAAACACCGTCACAAACGGCGCCTGACCGTTTGTTGTCATCAGTGTTACCACTTGGTATTGAATGGTTTGAACGCCTCTGGAAATCTCCTCGCGCACGCGTTTTTCAACGATTTTGAAAATGGTCTCTTCGGAGACGGGTGTATTTGCCTCTTCAAATTCCCCGCGCACTTCCTTGAGAATGTGTTTGCGCGAAACCTCCACAAATGGAGCAAGATGCGTGAGCGTTATGCTCTGTCCGCCGTACTGATTGCTTGCGACCTGGGCAATGATCTGGGTTGCAATGTTGCACGCCGTCGAGAAGCTGTGGGGGCGGTCAATCATCGTGCCCGAAATCACAGTGCCGTTTTGGAGCATATCCTCGAGGTTGACGAGGTCGCAGTTGTGCATGTGCTGGGCGTAATAGTCCATAT
>DAVZIV010000059.1:0-7210 GCA_052273125.1 Candidatus Merdousia sp.
CGGCGCGCCGAATATCGACGGAAGGTATTTTACGAGCGCCGAACACGCGGCGGCGTCCTGCGCAAGATTGCCCGTTATTTTTTCAAAGCAGGCGCATTCTTCGAGGCGCTTTGCCAGCTCGTCCGCCGCGCGCGCCGAGTTTTTCGAGTTGTTCGACACCGAAAAGTAGAGGCTGTCTCCCGTTTTGAAGACCGACGAGGCGCGCAGGTGGGCTGCCACAACCGGGTCGCGCGAGGGCAGAATGTCGAAGATGTTAGAGGTAGTGCGGGTGCCGAGAGCGGCAAAAATTGCCGCCGCACACAGAGCCGCCGCGAGTGCGGCAAAGAGTATGCGGTGCTTGAAAACCGCCTTTACTATTTCTGCCGTCTTCATTTTTTGAGCGATATATCCCTCAATTTGCGCCTGCCGAGGAAAAGTTTTTTGAGGAAAAAATCCGTATTCATAAGCGAGAATTTTGCGGTGTCGGCAATCGGGCGGTAGTGCGATTTTTCCAGCGAATCCTGCGTGTACAGCGCGGGAATTGCAACTTCCCTGAACGAGAATCCCGCCCACGCCGCCTTTACGAGAACCTCCACTTCAAACGCAAAACCGCCGCGCGAAATTTCGAGGGCTTCGAGTATGTCGAGCGGGTAGCACCTCAAGCCGCATTGGGTGTCGCCGAGGCGGATTCCCGTTTCGACCGCAAACCAGAAGTTTGAAAATTTGTTCATAAAGCGGCGCGATTTGGGCACTTGCGGGGCGTCGAAATCTCGCGCGGCTATTATTATCGACTGCGGAAACTTGCGAGCCTCTTCGGCGAGCATTGCCGCGTATTTCGGCGGATGCTGCCCGTCGGCGTCAATAGTGAGCGCGTGGGTTGCCGACATTTTGCGCGCGTGCGCGAAGCCCACAGCCAGAGCCGCAGCCTTGCCGGAATTTTTTTCAAGCCGCACAACCGATACTTCGGGAATGTCGGTCTTTACGGGAACGTCGCTGCCGTCGTCAACCACAACGGCGGGCATTGTCCGCGCGATTTCCGCAAGCAGCTGCGGCAGCGTGTCGGCGTGGTTGTGGCATGGTATGACGGCTACGGTTTTCATAATTTCTTTAGGCTTGAAATACTCGGCTATTGCCGGCATACTGCAATTCTATTTTTTTAATTCGACATTATTTTTGTATGACGGGAAATTTCGACATAATAAAGACGCGCTCCGAAGTGTCCAATTTGTTAAGGGAAAGGCTCATAGAAAGCCTCGATATAGACATGCTCCCCTGCGATATCGACGACAACGTCGCGCTTGTCGGCGCGGGGCTTGGGCTTGATTCGCTCGACATTTTGGAAATTGTCTCGTGCGTTGAAAGCGCTTTCGGCGTCAAAATTCCCGACGGAGATATGTCGCCGCTGCGCTCGTTCAACACGCTTGTCGATTTTATAATAGAGAACGGGGGGCGCGCGTAATGGAAGCGTTTTTGAATCCGAAATTGTCGGCGCTCGGCGCAAAATTTTCGTCTTTCGACTCGCGCGAATACGCCGCGCGTTTTTCGACTGTTGCCGAAGAGGTCGCGGCGCTGCGCAACAGCGTTGTGCTTTCCGATTGTTCTTGGGTTTGCAAGTTCGCAACGGACGAATCTTCGGGCGTTGACGCTCTCGACGGCATATTCGCAGCCAACATTTTAAAGCTGCGCTACGGCAGGGCGCTGGAGACTTTCTTGGCGCGCGAAGACGCCACGGTTGCCGCCGCCGCCACGGTTGTCGACGTTGACGACAGGCTTTTCGTCTTTGCCGAATGCGCAAATTCCGCAGATTTGCAGGCGGTCTCTTCGGCTGGCGGCGTGCGCAACATAGATGCCGAATGCGTTCTGCTTTCCGTAGACGGCCCCGCCGCTTGGAAGGTTTTGAAGGCGGTTTTCGGCGCGGATATTTACAACCTCACGTTTATGTCGGCGGAAAAGTACGACTATTGCGGGGTGGGCGTCGTGGTTGTCCGCGCGGGAAAGACGGGCGAATTCGGCTACCAAATTCTCGCCCCTAACGCCGTCGCCGAAAAGCTTTTCGACGAGCTTAAAAATCTCGCGGAATCTTTCGGCGGTTGCTTGGCGGGGCGCGACGCCCTGCTTGCCGCGCGAATGAAGGGCAACTTCTTCAACGTGTTTGCCGAGGGCGCGGCGGCGAAAAACCCCGAGGAACTCGGGCTTCAGTGGCAGATTGACTTTTCAAAAGACGCCTATTGCGGCAGCGCGGCGGTAGCCGAGGCTCGCGAAAGCTTCGACCGCAGGCTTGTCGGCGTTGTCGGCAATTCGGCAATCAATGCGGGCACGCGGCTTTTCGACGGTTCGGATATGGTCGGCGAAGTTGTGGGCGTAGACGCTTCCGACGCGCATTTTGCCTTGGCGTTCGTTCAAAAGGGCAGGGCGTATTCGGGCGTTTTGCTTTCGTCTACGGAGGGCGGCGCGCAGGATTTCAAAATAGTTTCGCGTCCGGCGGTGCTCTCGAAGAGCCTGCTTGAGGGAATGGACTAAATTTTCAGCGGGGCTTCGGCTACTGCTTTCGGCGTGCTTGAGAATTCCACGACCGTCGCAGCCCACGAAAGACCCACGCCGAATGCGCACAGAAGTATTTTAGAACCCGACTTTATCAGACCGCGCGCGGCTGCATCGGCGATTGCGGCGGGTATGCTGCTTCCGCCGCAGTTGCCTATTTCGCGCATATTCATATAGACTTTTTCGGGCGGAAGCTTCAGCCGCTGCGCGGCTGCCGATACTATTTTTTCGCCCGCCTGATGGAATACGAACAAGTCTATGTCGTCTTTTGAAAGCGAGTTTTTTTTCAAAACCTCCTCCACTGCGTGCGGAATTATCTTGTATGCAAAGGCGAAGATTTTGAAGCCGTTTACGTAGAGGTTTTGGTTGCTGCGCGTGTTGCCGTATTCGTCGGTTTTTTCTTCGCCGTCCTCCCGAATGTTGCGGCGCCTCATTCCCGAGGCTGGACATATCAAATCGGCGTAGTTTTTGCCGTCTACGCCGAAGGCAAAATCGAGAACTTCGCCGCGCGGCGACTCCTCCACAATGCACGCCGAGCCCGCGTCGGAAAAAAGCGCAACCGCCGATTTGTCTTTGGGGTTTATCAGGCGCGTAGGGGTGTCGCCGCAGAGAACGAGCACCTTTTTTGCCATGTGCGCCTCTATGTAGGCTTTGGCGGTCGAGAGCGCGTAGAGAAATTGCGTACACCCCAAATTGATGTCGAAAGCTATGCAGTTTTTTGAAAGCCCGAGCCTGTGCTGGAGTATGCAGGATGTTGTCGGCAGCAAATAGTCGGGCGTCTGCGTTCCGAAAAGCAGCATATCCACTTCGTCGCGCGCGTCTTCGCCGAGAATTGCCCGAGCCGCCGCGAATGCGAAGTCGGAGGCGCATTGGTTTTCGTCGGCTATTCGGCGCTCGTATATTCCCGAGACCGCCGCAACCTTGTCCATAACCGACTTGCCGAAGCGTTCGCAAAGAACCTCGTGCGTGAGGCGCTTTTGCGGTAGCGCATAGGAAATCGACGTTATTTTGCAGGGCATACGGCTTGCTCCTATTGCGCCTTGAAGAGAATGGTAACCGAGTGCGCCTCGTTGTCGGGCGGCGGCGGAATTGTTATGGAGCGGAAGACTTCAACAACGGATTTGTCGAAGTCGGAGTCGCCGCTTGATTCCACAATTCTAACGCCGCTGATTATTCCCAAGCGGCTTACTTTGAAGGCGACTTTTGCCTCGAGACCGTCGGTCGAAATTGTGGGAATTTTCCAGTTGCGCTTTGCCAGCATATAGATTTGCGCCTTGTACGCCTGAAGTGCATCCGCCATTGCCGCGCTTGCCGCCGCCGACATATTCGCCGAAGAGTACTTGCTTTGCGAAATGCTGGAGATGTTGTCGAGGTTCGACGTGCTCGGGCGAATCGTGCCCACTTTTACGGGCGCGACTTTCTGTGTCGGGCGTCTCTTTGTATTGGTTGCCTTTTTGGGATTCGTCTTTTTGAAATCGGCAAAGGAAATTTTTTTGGGCTTTTCCTGCTTGGGCGGTTTGGGCTTGGGAGTGGGTACAGGCGTCGGGGCGGGTGCCGGCTCGGGTTGCGTAGGTTCCGGTTGCGGCTCGGGTTCCGGCTCGGGCGGAGTGGGCTCGGGTATTTCCACTGGGTCTATCTTTTCGATTTTTTCCGTCTTGATTTCGGGCGCGGAGGCATCTGGGGCTGGAGGCGGCGGAAGGTCGGCGATTTGCTCGGGCGAGGGTTCCACCATGTCGAAAACAATCTTGTTTTCCTTCTCCTCTTTCGGGAAAAGCGCGTTTATGAACGCGTAGGCGCACAGCCCGAAAGCTATGACCAAGTGCAGCGCCACAGAGTAGCAGTAGCCCAATTTTGTGTTGTCGGTAGCCATTATTTGACTTCCGTATCCAAGTGCAATTTTGTAAGGTTGTTGCGCTTGATTGCGTCAATGACGTCAACAATTTTCTGGTACGGCAGCGAGAACTCCGCGCGCAGGCTGATTGCGGGCGGTTCCTTCTCGTTGGAGAGCATTCCAAGCAGCCTGTTCAATTCCTCCATATCGACGGGCTGTTTGCCCCAGTATATTTGGGAATTTTTATTTATCGATATTACCTGAAATTTTATTTCGGGGCGTTCGCTTGCCGCGTTTTTATCCTGCTTGGGCAGCGAAATGGGAATTGTCTGCTCCAAAAGAGGCGTGCTTATCATGAAAATGATTAGCAGCGAAAACGCCAAGTCCATCAGGGGCGATACATTCAGCTCCGTATTCGGGTTCAGCCACGCTTTGCGCCTGATTCTCATTCTTCGTCAAAATTGGAGATTTCGTCCGAGTCGTCGTCGAGGCTGAAGTCTATGATTTTCGCCTCGGCGGGCTTGGGCGGAAGCCCGTTGTCGGCGCGGTTTTGCGCCATCGCCTCGCGCGAGGCAACCGAGCCGGACTGCGCCGCCGACTCGATCTCTATTCTGTCCGAAAGCGATGTTGCAAAATTCTCTATATCCACGCCCATTTTGCGGATTTGCGTAGTCAAAAAATTGTATCCGAAGACCGACGGAATTGCCACTACCAAGCCCGCGACGGTCGTCAGCAGCGAGCCCGCCACGCCCGGGGCGAGCTGTTGCAGCGTAACCGAAACCTGTCCGCTCATCGAGCCGAAGCAGTCCATAACGCCCCACACCGTGCCGAGCAGTCCGAAGAACGGCGCGCCGCTGATTATGGTGCCAAGCAGCACCATTTTCTGTTCGTATTTTGTCGTCTCGCGCGAGAGCGCGCGGGAAAGCGAGTTTTCCACCATTGCCGTGCGCATTGCCGCGTTTGCCCTCGAGGCGTAATCCATTTGCGAAAGCGTGTTCATTGCCTCTTTTAGCAGTTTGGAGAACGGGCTCGACGCCGATTTCAATTCTGCGGAGGCGTCTATGAGCGTGGCGCTTTGCGAAATTTTGCGGCGCGCCTTTGCGTTCATGTCGTCAATGGTTGTCAAATCTATGTATTTGCAGAACATAACTCCCCATGCAACCACGCTGAGAACCATCAAGATAACAACAATGACCTGTCCCGCAAAATTCGACTGGAAAAAGTAATCCATAATGGACGATGCCACAACGCAATTTCCGCCGATTAACCCGCTATTTACAAAAAATTCCATATTCCATCACAATATTTCACCCCTTCCCCAAAAATCAAGTTTTTTGTCTTGTGGCGCGCGGATTTTTGCAAAGCAAAAATATTCCGCGCTTTGACGGCGGGAGAAGTTTTTTCTCGCAGGGCAGGTTTCCATCTTTCGGCGCGGCGGATTTCGCGTCCGCGAAAATTTTCCGCCGCTTTGCCCCGCAGGGCGGGTCTCCATTGAAGGGCTTTGCTCTTACGCGGAATCGCTTCGCTCTAACCGCTATCCCATAAATATATTGAGATGCTCAAAAACAAAACTTGAAGCATAATGAAAATCCCAAGTAAAGTGGCGGGAATTTTTTGCGGCAAAAAAATCGCCGCGCCACAAAAAAAAACTTGCAAATTGTTGGGGGGGGGGTAATTTTAGCTTCGTAACGTTTAAGTAACCACCGATTTCAACCGAATTAAGGACTCCCATGAAAAAGACAATATTACCCCTGATAATGTCGGCCGCCGCGGCAGTGTCGACGTACGCGGCAATACCCGCAAACATCACCGAGGATTGCTCGGGTGAAATCCTAAGAAGCGCCAATTACACAATAATGGCAGACGACGTAACCGTCACGCACTTGCATACGAGTGCGCGCCACTATGTGGGAACATTCAACCTCAACGGACACTCCGCAACTCTGGTTCTGAGCACTTCTACGTCAACTCCGACAACAGCCTACTTCGCATTCGACAGATCGTTGCCCCAAGGCGAAGCTACACTTAAGGGCAACAGCGCCGCAGACGTACTGGATATAAAAATTGCCGACGGCAAAGACCCCGCGTACGTTATCAGCGGCTTTATCGTCGATTCCGCTACGGTGAATATGGGCTTGGGGCTGGTAAATGAAGACAGAACAAAGACCGTAGACGTGATAAACGGCGGCGTACTGAACTGGACGGGCGTTGCGGCAAACGGCTCCTACGACAAGATGAAATTGGCGTTTAACGTCGGCAATTCGGCGTCGGACAATTCAAAGGTCGTTTTCAAGACGGCATCGCAGGCATGGTTTCCAGGCGTTAAAATGACCGTCAACGGCGGTACGTTCGATTTGGACGCCAAATCGGGACGTTTCACATTCAGCCAAGTGGATATTAAAAACCTCTCCGCCGATGCCAAGGTCAGCTATATGGGCGTCGACGTAAACGGCACATTCAACATCGACAGCGGAATTGCCCACAAGATATTATCCGTAAGCCCGTATATTGCAGTGTACGAAAACGCCACACTCAAGTTTTCCACTGAAAACGCCGTTATGATGTCGAACGGAGACGCCATCGGCTTGGAATTCGGAAGCACCGCAAAAACGGCAAACTTCGTAATGGGCGCAACCCAGACAATCAACGAAATCAGAGTAAACGGCGCCGCCGCCACATTGAACCTCTCTTTGAACGGCAACGAGTTCACGCTTCTCAACGCCGATTTTACAAAGCTTAGCATTGTCATTGACGACTTCGACAACAACCTCTTCCGCTGGAAAAACGGCACCGTAGATTTGTCGAAAATCACGGCAATCCACGACGGCATCACCCTCGGCGACTTGACTACAAAAATTG
>DAVZIV010000060.1:0-7130 GCA_052273125.1 Candidatus Merdousia sp.
AAAAAGGCGTTCTCGGGAGCCAGACGCCCGCAGAAACAAAACGGCTGCGCAAGAATTTCGTAAACAACGTGTAGCAAAGATTGCCACCGCACATTTGCAAAATGGAATTTTCCGCCCCCGTAACCCCGTTTATGCCGGTGCCCGACCGCCGATTTTTCTCGGCGCGCGGACAGGTTGCGGATTTTCTGGCTTCGGCGGAATTTTTCGCCTCGGGGCGCGACGCGCTGGCGCGGGCGCTGAGCCTTGTAAACGCATTCGAGCGCACCGTGTGGGTGCCCGCGTATTTTTGCCCGTGGGTCGTAAAATCGGTGAAAGCGCAGGCGTGGCAGCTCGCCGTCTACGACGATTTTCCCACGTTCGACACCCCCGATTTTGCGACGCTTGCCCCCACCGATGGCGACATTGTAGTAGCCGTAGATTTTTTCGGAACGCGCGACATTTCCGCGTGGGTTCGCTGGAAGGCCGAACACAAAAGCTCCGTCTTGATAGGAGATTTCTCGCACGCGCCATTTTCCGAAGGCGCGAAAAATCCCGCTTTTGATTTCTCCTTCGCCTCTCTTAGAAAAACGCTGCCGGTTCCCGACGGCGGCTATCTTTTGGGTAAAAACACCCCGTCGAAAATCTATACGAAAGGCGGCGAGGGGTGTGATTTTGCCGCCACCTACGCGCTTGCGGCAAATCTTGCAAATCTCGACTACAAATCGGCGCAAGATTTCTATTACAACGCCGAAATGAGGCTAAACGCAAAGAAAAACATTTCCAGAATCAGCTTCGGCGCATTAAACACAATTAAAATGCTCGACATTGAAAAAATGTGGAGAGTGCGCAGGGAAAATTCGGGCGTACTTGAAGCCCTGTTAAACAAGACATCAAGAGCTGCCCTGCTAAAGAACGAAGAAAAATCTTCTAAAGACATATTCAGTACTTTCTGCCCAACATTTGCCCTTGAAAGCGAAACCCTGCGCGACAAATTATACGCCGAACTCGGGCGCAACGGCATACTTGCCTCTATATATTGGGGTGCAAAATTTATGGGAAACGACGCCGCAAAAAAAGTCTCCAACAAAATGTTGACTATTTCGCTCGACTTTAGACACTCCACTGAAGACGCCGAAAATTTGGCAAATATAATAAACTCTGTCCTGTAAAATCGGCGCAAAAATTTACGCGCGCAACGAATTGCGTATTAACCATTTGTTGCTTGCACCGCCCTCGAGCGAAGATTTCGAAAGCTTGTTGCCAAAGTCGTCTTTTACAATTCGGCAGTGGAAAAATTCGGGAATACTCCAGCCCAATGCCTTGTAGACGAGAATTTGGCGCGCAGTTGAAAGCAGCAAATCCTCGCCGCGGACAACCTCGGTTATCTTCATTGCGTGGTCGTCGGCTACAACTGCCAATTCATAGGACGGTTCGCCCGACTTGCGCCAAACGAGAAAATCGCCGAAATCTTCACCCGCCACAAATTCATGCACGCCCGAATTGTTATCGATAAAGCCAACAACTTGACTGTCGGGAACTTTAAAACGCCAGTTGACAAGTTTGGGATTGGAAATCGCCTCAAGTGAAAAATTTTCATTTCTGAATTTTGCGGGAAAAATAGGCTCACTTTCGCAAAAATCAAATGTTCGCTTGGGCATAACAGAGACATCTTTTATATCCTTGCGAGAAGCTTCCGACGGATACACAAGTTTTTTACTAATCAATTCGCGCAAGACCTGCCAATAAAACGGAAAGCGCAAGCTCTGGCGATACGGCGCAAAATCGCCGCCTATATTATAACCTTCGGTACAATAAATATTTATCGATTTTAAACCTTCAATAACGGCGTCAACATATTCTTGTTTGCAGCGTTGGCGGTCGATGTCTTCAATACGCAAAACTAAATCCCCGCCGCGCTCGGCGGCGCGGGTGGCGGCAATTTTGAATGTGTTTGCATGCCCGATGTGCAACAATCCCGAGGGCGTAGGGGCGATTCGTCCCCTGTATTTTTCGCGCGAGAGGAAGTTGGCGTCTAAAAAGTCCCTAATTTCGACGGCTGTTTCAAAACCTATTCCCTCTACTTGACAAAGTTCCTTAACCGTCGCCGCCTTTACCCTTGAAATAGAACCAAAATACTTAAGTATTGCCTCCTTGCGCTTCTGCCCGATGGAGGGGCAATCGTCCAAGATGCTTTCGCGTATACGTTTGGAACGCAAATCGGCATTGAAAGAGTTGGCAAATCTGTGGGCTTCGTCTCGGGCGCGCTGGAGAAGCTTCAAGCCCTCGTTCGTGCGCGAAAGCTTGAGTTCGGTGCCGTCGTCAAGAACAACGGTTTCTTCGCGCTTTGCCAAGCCTATGATAAACGGAATAGCAAGTCCGTTATCATCAAAGGCTTTCATCGCAAAATAAACCTGTTCCCTGCCGCCGTCGATGAGAATGATGTCGGGCATTGGAACTCCCTCCTGCTCGAGACGTTTGTAGCGGCGCCCGACAACTTCGTGCATTGAGCGGAAGTCGTTGTTACCCACGAACGATTTAATCTTGAAGTGGCGGTATTTCCTGTTTACGGGCTCGCCGTTCTCAAAGTGTACCATGGAAGCAACGCAAAAACTCCCCGATATGTGGGAGATGTCAAAGCACTCAATAACCCGAGGCAGCTTTTTAAGCTTCAAAGACTTGCGCAAGGATTCCATTGCAAGCTCCGCAATGTGTTGCGGCGTTCGGGAGAGGTTGGTGTCTACTTTGGCGCGCGCGTTTACCTTGCGAGTTTCCAAAATGGCGGCTATTAAATCTCTGTACTTTGCGGCTTTTTCAAAGTCAAGCGAGGCAGAGGCCTGCTTCATCTTTTCCTCGGCTTCGGAAAGAGCGGAATCGTCGCGCCCCTTGAGGTAGTCGAGAGCTGCCACTACGCGTTGGTTGTACTCGGCCTCGCTTACGATGTTTGCAAATTTTGAAATTTCGCTTCGGGCGTCGTCGTAAAGTTGCCAAGTGCCGTCGGGCAATTTTTTCGGGTGCGATTCCGCAAGTAAAATGCCGAAATCCTTGTGAATTTGCCTCAGCGCGCTCCTGATTGCCGCCGCCCCCAAATACGGGCCGAAATACAGCGAATTGTCCTCTTTGCGATTTCGGCAGAACGTAAATTTCGGCAGGGGAGAAAATTTTTCAACGCGCAGCAGCAGAAAATTTTTGTTGTCTTTTTCGAGCGTATTATAACGCGGGTGCCATTTCTTTATTAGCTTGCTTTCAAGAATTAACGCCTCTGCCTCAGACTTTGTTGTATAGTGGTCAAAGTCGTCTATAATATCGACGAGAGAGGCTATTTTTGCATTATACGCCTTGAATTTGGCGTTGTTTTCAAAATAGTGCGAAACCCTCTTGGGCAGATTTTTTGCTTTCCCGATGTAAATAACCTGCCCCAACGAGTCTTTCATTACATAGACTCCGCTTGTTTGGGGCAATTTTTTTGCCTTTAGACGAAGCCGTTGGAGACGTTCCATATTTTACTAAAAAAGAGAAAGTTGCTTAAAATTGCTATCTTCGGATTGACTTTGCCGCGCCTTGCGCGGGGCTTTCGGCATGCGGCGGCCGCCTAAATTGACAACAATTTCATCATTTTCGGATTCAAGTTCTGCAAGAACTTCTTTGGAACGCGCTATCACGCGTTCGGGCAATCCCGCAAGTCTTGCAACCTGAATACCATACGACTTATCCGCAGCGCCGCGCTCTATTGTGCGTGCGAATATGATTTCGTCGTTCCACTCTTTTACACAAACCCTGTAGTTGACCAGACGCGGCAGCGATTCTTCAAGCTTTGTGATTTCGTGGTAGTGGGTTGCAAATAGCGTTTTCGGGCCTTTTGCGTCGTCGCCATGGATAAATTCGACGACAGCCCACGCTATGCTTAAGCCATCATAAGTGCTTGTCCCTCTGCCAATTTCATCTAAAACAATAAGGGATTTGTCCGTTGCGTTATTGAGAATATTGGCGGTTTCGTTCATCTCTACCATAAAGGTGGAGTTGCCTTTTGAAAGTTCGTCGCTTGCGCCAACACGGCTGAAAATTCTGTCAACTACACCGATTGACGCGCTTTTGGCGGGAACAAAACACCCTGCCTGCGCCATCAATGTAATCAACGCTATTTGTCTTATATACGTAGACTTACCAGCCATATTAGGCCCAGTAATAAGCGCTATCTGTTCTTCGCTGGAGCAAAGGTGTGTATTGTTGGGCACAAAAGAACGCCCAGTTGACAAGCCGAATCTGCTTGATTTCAGCATTTGCTCCACGACGGGGTGCCGTCCCTCTTCAATGTCTATTATATCGCTTGAGTTTACGTCGGGCTTGCAGTAATCGCGCTCGCGGGCAAGTTCCGCCCAGCCTCTAAAAACGTCTATTTCGGCTATGACTTCGGAAGTTTCAACAAGCTCGGCGGCACTTTGCAAAATACGTTCGACAACCTGCTGGAAAAGCTCGAACTCTCGGGCGCGGGCGCGCTCGTCAGCCGTAAGAATTTCGCGTTCGTGAATTTTTAGCTCTTCGGTCGTGTAGCGTTCGGCATTGGTCATAGTTTGCTTTCTGATGTAGTCGGCGGGAACCAAGCCCAAGAACGATTTTGTAACTTCTATGAAATAGCCAAAAGACCCGTTGTAGCGTATGCGCAAATTGCGAATTCCTGTTCTGTCCTGCTCGCGCTTTTCCATTTCGGCGAGCCAGTTGATATTGTTTTGAGAAAGCGAGCGGATTTCGTCCAATTCCTTGTCAAACCCTGCATTTATGACACCGCCGTCCTGAAGTTTGTTGGGCATTTCGGGATTGAGCGCCGAAGTCAAAAATTCTTTAAGCTCAAAAAAATCACCTATTTTAAGCGCCGCCTTTGCGCAAGAAGTTCCGCCGTTTTGGGTTAAAATATTGCGGATTGGCGCGAATTGTTCAATACTTGACAAAATTGCTAATGTTTCGCGCGGGTTGCGTATGCGGTTTTCAAGGCGCGAAAGAATGCGCTTGATGTCGCGCACCTGCGAGAGTGCCTCGGCGAGGGGAACGTCGGCCTCGGGGTTGGAATAAAGCTCCCAAACCGTGTTTTGGCGACGCTTGATTTCGCCCAAATCAATGCAGGGAGCGGAAAGGTACGCCTCTAAAAGCCTCGCGCCCGCGCTCGTCTTTGTTCTGTCCATAACGCCGATAAGGCTGTCGTCGCGGCTGCCCGAAGACGAGCGGAAAATTTCAAGGCTGCGCTGTGTGGCGGGGTCGATCAAGACGCATTTGGAGCCCGAAAAACGCCTGATGGTTCGCAAGTTCCGCGGCTGGCTGCGCAGGTTTTCCGAAGCGTAGAAGACGAGCGCCCCCGCGGGCGCAGCCAAATACGAGCCGTTTTTTATGCCGAAGCCCTCGAGCGAGTTTACGCCGAGAGTCTTTGTCAAAATGTCCGCGGCAAATTCGGGTTCGAAGCGGAAATCGTGCAGGAGCGAAACGGGGCGCAAATCAATCAAATTGCGCAAAAGCGCGTACCAAACCGAAAGCGATTCGTCCGCGTTGCAAAAATCTTTAAGTCCTTCGGGCAGTACGAGTTCGCGCGGGTTGAACGCCGAAAACACAGGGAAAAAGTTGTTGGGATTTTCAAACTCGGCGCAGTAAAATTCCGCCGTGCTCAAGTCAAGCCACGAGGCGTAGAGTTTTTTGGATTTATCGAAACACAAGGCAACCATAAAGTTGCCGTGCTTGCTGTCGAGATGAATATCTTCAAGCGCCGTTCCGGGGGTGAGAATGCGGCTTAGGGAACGTTTGACAAGCTTACCCGCCTGCGGGATTTCGTCCTGCTCGCAAATGGCGACTTTCTTGCCAGCCTGCAACAACTTGGGAATGTACTGGTCTGCGGCGTGGTACGGAATGCCCGCCATCGGATAGTTGCTGCGTTTTGTCAGCGTGATGCCGAGAATTCTGGCGCCTTCGCTGGCGTCGTCGTAAAACATTTCGTAAAAGTCGCCGAGGCGGAACATTAAAATGGTGTCTTTGGGCAGGGAATTTCTCGCCTGCCAGTACTGTTCCATCATCGGGGTATTTTTGTCGCCGCTGCCCATTTTTTTGCGAAAATTTTTCTATTTGTGTTTGTCTATTACAATAAAATTTCCTATTTTTTCAAATATTTTATAAAAAAACTACAGCAAAGTATGCCTATTTTTGAGTACAAATGCAAAAAGTGCGGCGAAGTTTTCGAGCTGCTTGTTCGCGAATCCACCAAACCCGCCTGCCCGAAATGCGGCGGCAAGCGCCTTGAGAAGCTCGTTTCGGGGTTCAGCGTAAGCGCGACGGGCAAAGGCGGCGGGCGGCGTTCGATACGTTCGCGCCAGATTTGCGGAAACTGCCCGTCGGGCGGCGGAGACTGCTGTTCGGGCGGTTCGTGCTGCTGTGGTTGCCATTAAAAATGTCTGCGGGGCAAAATTTATCGGCTTTGATAAAGGCGCGGCGGCGGATACTGCCGCTGTGGAGGTTTGTCCTGTTTGCGGGCGGCGCGGCGGCGCTTTCGGGGTGCGCATCGCAAAAGCATCTGCCCTCGAAGGACGAAGACGGCGCCCTTTCCGTGTCCGCGGCGAATGCAAATAGGCAGTCGGCAAATTCGTATACGATGGCACAGCGCAGGCTTTTGGACATTGTTGAACTTCAGGACGACCTCTTTTCCGACCCCAACATTGACGGTTTGGGCGAAAAATCCCACGCGCAGCTACTGACGAAGGCCTCGCGCATAGACTCGCTTTGGCGCTCCTACATACTCGATTTTCCCGAGGACGTGCAGGCGCTTGTAATCTACGCGAAATTCCTGCGACGCACGGGGCGCGAAAACGCCGCCTACGAAATGTTCAAGCGCGCCGACGCGCTCGACCCAAAACTTGCCGTTGTCAAGCAACAACTTTCGGCAATGGACGCAGAGGCGGGCGAAATTGCCAACGCGCTCTCGCGCATAAAAGCGGCGCTTGAAATAGAGCCCGAAAATCCAGCGTATTTGCGCCAGTGTGCGTACCTGCTGGCGGGGGCAAAACGCAAAATTCTTGAAGAAGAGCTTCTTTCGCCCGCCCAATTCGACGCCCTTTTGCTCCGCTGCCATAAAATACCCCACAAAAACAACCCCGCACAGGCAGCTGAAAATCCGCTACGCG
>DAVZIV010000061.1:0-7103 GCA_052273125.1 Candidatus Merdousia sp.
TTCGGCGGCGCGCGCGATAATGACTTCCGACACTCGCCCGAAAACGGTTCAGGTAGACGTGGAATTCAACGGCAAAAAAATACGCCTCGCCGGCATGGCAAAGGGCGCGGGTATGATTGAGCCGAATATGGCTACAATGCTTGCCTTCATAGTCTGCGACGCCGCAATATCGCAGAGCCTGCTCAAGGAGTGCCTCAAATTCGTCGCAAACAAATCCTTCAACAGGATAACCGTAGACGGCGACATGAGCACCAACGACACCGTTCTGTGCCTCTGCAACGGCGCAGGCGGCACGGAAATTTCCGAAAACGACGCGGACTCCATAATGGCGTTCCGTCAGGGGCTTCTTGAAGTCTCAAAGGTCCTCGCGCGCAAGATAGTAGGCGACGGCGAAAAGATAACAAAGGTTGTCGAAGTGCACGTCTACGGCGCAAAGACCGAGGCTCAGGCGGAAAAAATCTGCCGCAGCATTGGCAACTCCCTTCTGGTGAAGTCTTCGTGGTTCGGCGAAGACCCCAACTGGGGCAGAATTACGGACTCGGCAGGCTACGCGCGCACGGGCATTGAGCTTGAAAAGCTCGACCTCGACTACGACGACATTCCCGTTCTCAAATCCGGACAGCCCGTCGCCGAAAACAAGCCGCTTTGGAAAAAGGCGGTCTCGAAGAAAACATTTACCATAAATTTGAACCTCAATCAGGGCTCGGCTTCCGAAACCATTCTGGCAGCCGACCTCACAGAGGGGTACGTCAATTTCAACAAGGGCGAATAGCGTTATGAATCTGGACGAAATCACGAGAAAGGCCGATGTTCTAACCGAGGCGCTTCCGTATGTGCGGCGCTTCAAGGGTTCGGTGTTCGTGGTCAAATACGGCGGTGCGTTTATGGACGACCCGAATCCCGAAATCAGGGCGAGAGTCGCGCGCGACATTGCTTTTTTGGCGGCGGTCGGCATAAACGTGGTTGTTGTCCACGGCGGCGGAAAGGCAATCAGCAGGGCGATGTCCCAAAGCGGCCTATCTCCCGAGTTTAAAAACGGAATGCGCGTCACCGACGAGAAGACGGTCAAGATTGTCGAAGACGTTCTCAACAACGATGTCAACGCCGAAATCCGCCAAATGCTTTCCGCGCAGGGGTGCGACGCCGTCTCCGTCCGCGGCAACGATGTCTTCAAGTGCAAAAAGCACCTCAGTAAAGACGCCCAGGGCAATGTTTCGGACATCGGTTACGTCGGCGAAGTGGTCTCGTTTGACTCCTCAAAAATTCTCGGGCTTCTCGCTCAGGGCAAAACGCCCGTCATCTCCCCCATTGCAATAGGCGAAGCCGACGGACACGCCTACAACACCAACGCCGACGTTGCCGCAAGCGCGGCGGCGGGCGCACTCAAGGCGCGCAGGCTTGTATTCCTTTGCGATGTCCCGGGGCTTATGCGCGACCCCAAAGACCGCTCGACGCTCATTTCGCATCTCAAAGTTGCCGATGTCGACGCCCTCAAAAAAAGCGGCGTAATCGGCGGCGGAATGATTCCCAAGGTGGACAGCGGCGTGCGCGCGATAGAAAACGGCGTGCACAGAATACACTTCATCGACGGCTACCTGCCGCACAGCCTCCTGCTTGAAATCTTCACCGACCACGGCATAGGCACGGAAATCGTCGGCGAAAATTCGAGTGTCAAATAACATTAAATTTCATTAAAAAATGACAACCGTGGAAAAGGCAAAAAAATACGCAATGCCCAATTTCGGCGAAAGAAATTTCGTTGTGGAATCGGGCAGGGGCTGCTATATCTTCGACGAAAACGGCAGAAAGTACCTCGACTTCGGCGCGGGCATAGCCGTTGTGAGCCTCGGGCACGCCAACCCGCGCTGGGTGAAGGCAATAGCGCAACAGGCGGCAAAGCTTTCCCATTGCAGCAACCTCTATCTTACAAAACCCAACGCCGATTTGTGCGAAGCGCTCGTCAAGCGAATGGGCGCGGGCAAGGTTATGATGTGCAACAGCGGCACCGAGGCAAACGAAGCCCTGCTCAAGGCGGCGCGCCTTCACGGTCTTGCCGTTTCGGGCAGGGAGGGCGCAAAAAGCCGCATAATAACGGCGGTCAACGGTTTCCACGGCAGAACGCTCGGCGCTGTCGCCGCAACGGCGCAGCGTAAAATCCAGCACGGTTTCGAGCCCATTTTACAGGGCTTCTCCTACGGCGAATACAACAACCTCAAGAGCTTTGAAAAACTCATGGGCAACGATGTCGCGGCAGTGCTCGTAGAGCCAGTTCAGGGCGAAAGCGGCGTAACCCCCGCAACAAAGGAATTTTTGCAGGGGCTGCGCAAGCTTTGCGACAAGTTCAACGCAATGCTTCTCTTCGACGAAGTGCAGTGCGGCGTGGCGCGCTCTGGCAAATTCCTCGCCTGCCAGCAATACGGCGTCAAGCCCGACGGCGTTTCGCTTGCGAAGGGGCTCGGAGGTTCGTTTCCCATCGGCGCGGTGTGGCTTGCCAGACCGTATCAGGATTTATTCACCCCCGGAACACACGGAACGACGTTCGGCGGCAACGCCCTCGCCTGCGCCGCGGCGCTTGCAACACTTGCCGAAATCGACGCAAAAAAGCTCTGCCAAAACGCGGCGAAAATGGGAACTCTTCTTTCGCGCGGATTGTCGGCATTGGTGAAAAAATACCCCGACAAGCTCGTTTGCGAGCGCGGCTTGGGGCTTATGCGCGCGGCGATTTTCAAACCCGAATACGCAAACACCGCCGTCTGCGCGGCTCTGCGCGAAAACGGGCTGATTCTCGTTCCCTCGGGGGCGAACGGCCTGCGTTTCCTGCCGCCGCTCGTGGTAAAAGAGGCGGAGGTAAAAAAGGCGCTCAAAATTTTTGATTCAACATTGGAAAGATTATAATAATGGTACGTTCATTCCTAAAAGACACCGACTTCACTCCCGCGGAGGCCGCGGAGATTTTTGAACTCGCCGCGCGCTACAAGGCGACCCGTTCGGCTGGCGTCATCGACGTTCTCAAGTCGCAAAGCTGGGGCGTGCTCTTCTACAAAAAAAGCACGCGCACGCGACTTTCGTTCGAGGCGGGCTTGTACGAGCTCGGCGGGCACCCCATGGTAATGTACGCCGACGACCTCCAGATTTCGCGCGGCGAAACAATCGAAGACACCGCCCGCATTATGGGCAGATTTTTGCACGGCTTGGTAATCAGAACTTTCGGTCAGGACATTGTTGAAAAGTTTGCAAAATATTCGGGCATTCCCGTTGTCAACGCCCTCACCGATTTGCTCCACCCCTGTCAGAGCTACACCGACATGTTCACAATGACGGAAGTCTTCAGTCGGGGCAAGCCGACTCCCGAGTCAATCAAGGGCAAGAAGTTTGTATTCTTCGGCGACACCGCTTGCAATATGGCGTACTCGCTCGCGCTCGCCGGCGCCATGTTCGGCGTGGAAGTCGTTCTCTGCGGCCCCGGGGAATTCAGACCCGCGCCCGTGCTCGACACGCTTTTCAAAGAGGCGAATCTCGCGCCGACGTGGTCGTTTACTTCCGACCCCGTGGAGGCGTCGCGCAAGGCAAACGTGCTGTACACAGACGTGTGGGTCTCGATGGGCAAGGAGGACGAAAAGGCGGAGCGCATCAAAACGATGTCGCCCTACCAGGTCAATTCGGAGCTTTTCAAAGTCGCCGACAAAAACGCAATATTTATGCACTGTCTGCCCGCGCACGCAGGCGAGGAAGTCTCAAAGGAAATCCTCGAAAGCCCGCGCTGCATAGTTTTCGACCAAGCAGAAAACCGCCTGCACGTGCAGAAGGCAATAGTCGGCTATCTTGTCGACAAAAATAGAAAACTTGCCAAGTAAAGCTTTACAAGCCCGAAATAAGCGTTAACATACGCCAATACAAAATTTTTAAAGGATAAACAATGAAAGTAGTATTAGCATATTCCGGCGGTTTGGACACCTCGGTAATTGTCAAGTGGATTAAAGACCGCTTCAATGCGGAAGTAATCACGTTCGCCGCAGACGTAGGTCAGGGCGAAGAGCTTTCGGGGCTTGCCGAAAAGGCAAAGGCAACGGGGGCTTCGGCGCACTACACCGTAGACCTCAAAGACGAATTCGTTGCCGACTTCATCTACCCGATGATTCGTGCCAACGCGATCTACGAAGGCCAGTACTATCTGGGCACTTCCATCGCCCGCCCGCTGATCGCAAAAACGCACGTAGAAATTGCCCGCAAGGAACACGCCGACGCTGTTGCCCACGGCGCAACTGGCAAGGGCAACGACCAGTGCCGCTTTGAAATCTCCTACGGCGCGCTCGCTCCCGACTTGCAGATTATCTCCCCGTGGAGAATGGCGGAATTCCGCGAGGCATTCCCCGGCAGAAGCGAAATGATTGAATACTGCCGCCAGCACAACATCAACGTTCAGGCTTCGGCAAAGAAACCGTACTCGATGGACAGAAATATGCTCCACATTTCGTACGAGGCCGGCATCCTCGAAGACCCGTGGTTCGACCCGACCGTGCCCGAAAACAAGGACATGTTCAAGACGACCGTCGCTCCCGAAGACGCCCCCGACAAGCCCACATACCTTGAACTCGAATTTGAAAAGGGCGACTGCGTTGCAATCGACGGCGTTAAAATGAAGCCCTCCGACATTCTTTTGCACCTGAACAAAATCGGCGGCGAAAACGGTATCGGCAGAGTGGACATCGTGGAAAACCGCTTTGTCGGCATGAAGAGCCGCGGCGTTTATGAAACCCCCGGCGGCACTATTTTGGAATTTGCGCACCGCAATATGGAAACCCTCACTATGGACAGGGAACTTATGCACCTGCGCGACCAGCTCATTCCCAAATACGCCGAACTCATCTATAACGGCTTCTGGTACGCTCCCGAACGCGAAGCTTTGCAGGCGTTTATCGACAAGAGTCAGGACACCGTCTCGGGTGTTGTGCGCGTAAAGCTCTACAAGGGCAACCTCATATGCGTAGGCAGAAAGAGCCCCTTGAGCCTCTATGACGCCAACATCGCAAGCATGGAAGGCGTAAAGAGCGAATACAATCAGGACGACGCAACCGGCTTCATCAAGCTGCAGGCTTTGCGTTTGCGCCAGCGCGCCCGCAAACAGGGCGTCAGCGAAGAAATATTCGCGAACAAATCAAAGCTGGTCAGGGAATAGTTTTTAACGTGGAAAAATCGACGGCACTTCTACTTTTGGCGCTCCGACTTCGTACCGAAGCCGTGCACTATTGACGTGGAATCGAGCCCGATTTTTCCCAGCGCATTGCACGGTTTCACTTAAAAATGGAATCGTGCTTTTTTTTAACGGAGATTTATTATGAAAGATTTTACAGGCAAATATTATAGACGTTTCAATATAGACCTGCCCAACCGACAGTGGCCGAACAGACACATCGACCGTCCGCCGATTTGGTGCAGCGTAGACCTGCGCGACGGCAATCAGGCGCTCGCCGTGCCCATGAGCGTGGAGGAAAAAATTAAGCTCTATAAGACGTTGCTTAAAATCGGCTTCAAGGAAATCGAAGTCGGCTTTCCCGCCGCCAGCGACACCGAATTTAAGTTCCTGCGCAGGCTTGTAGACGACGGCCTTATTCCGGACGACGTAACCGTTCAGGTACTCACTCAGGCGCGCGAACACCTCATCAAAAAGACGTTCGAGAGCCTGCGCGGCTGCAAGACGGCTATTGTCCATCTCTACAACAGTACGTCGCCGCTTCAGCGCAAGGTCACATTCAACAAGTCGCGCGCGGAAATCATTCAGATTGCAAAGGACGGCGTGAAGCTTGTCCGCGATATGGCGGGTATTGCCGAGGACAACGGAACGAAAATCCGCCTTGAATATTCGCCCGAAAGCTTCAGCGACACCGAGCTTGATTTCGCGCTCGAAATTTGCGAGGAAGTCAAGGCTATCTGGCAGCCGACGCCCGAAAACAAGATGATTGTCAATCTGCCCGAGACCGTCCAGTACTCTCCGCCGAACGTCTATGCAGACCAGATTGAATGGATGTCCACCCGCATTTCGCAGCGCGACTGTGTGGAAATCAGCCTGCATTCCCACAACGACAGGGGCACGGGCGTTGCCTCGACCGAGCTTGGCTTGATGGCGGGCGCCGACAGGGTAGAGGGCACGCTGTTTGGCAACGGCGAACGTACGGGCAACGTAGACATTGTGACTGTGGCATTGAATATGCACGCCGAGGGTGTGGAATCGGGGCTTGATTTCTCCGACCTGCCCGCAATCAGAAAAGTTTACGAGGAATGTACCAAAATGCAAGTTCCCCCGCGCCACCCGTATGCTGGAGACCTCGTCTTCACCGCCTTTAGCGGCTCGCACCAAGACGCAATCAAAAAGGGTATGGATTTGCGCAGGCGCGAGCACATATCGCGCTGGGAAGTCCCGTATCTGATGATAGACCCGACCGACATCGGCTGCTCCTACGAAGCAATTATCCGCATAAATTCCCAGAGCGGCAAGGGCGGCGTTGCGTACGTTTTGGCGGACAAATACGGCCTCGACATTCCCAAGGCGATGCACCAGCAGGTCGGCGACTTCATCAATTCCGACGCCGACAAAGAGGGCAGGGAACTCACTCCCGCCGAAATCTACAAGCTTTTCAAAGCCGAATTCATAGACCAGACTTCGCCCCTGCGTCTTGTTTCCTATTCCGTTGCGGCGTTCGGCAATGACGGTTCTGTAAAAATCATTGCCGATATGCTCCAAAACGGCGAAAAAATCCGGATTTCCGCCGTCGGCAACGGACCGGTCAACGCCTTTGTAAACGCGCTCGAGGCGGCGGGTTTGAAAAACTTCAAGCTTGTGGACTATTGTTCGCACGCCATCGGCGCGGGTTCGGCGACGAATTCGGCGGCGTATATTTGCTTGGAGTCGAAGGGCGGCGCCAAGAAGGCGTGGGGCGTAGGGTTGCATTCCAACATTGAACACGCCGCCTTGGATGCGCTTGTGTGTGCCTACAACCGCCTTAAAAAGGCGTGAGGGCGCGTAATTGTTGGCGTGGCGTGGTTTTATTCTAAAGAAAAAGGCGTTTCATTTTGAAACGCCTTTCTTTATTATAAAAAACCACGCC
>DAVZIV010000062.1:0-7102 GCA_052273125.1 Candidatus Merdousia sp.
GAAAAGCCTCCACCATTCGTCGACCAAGCCCGCTTCCGTCGCGACTGCGGGAATGTGCATTAGCAGGTTGATTGAGCCCGCCATTGCCATTGTTGCGGCTATTGCGTTTTCAACCGACTCCTTTGTGATGATGTCGCGCGCCCTGATGTTCTTTTCAAGGAGCTTCATCACCTGATGGCCCGCCTTGAATGCGCACTGCAAAAGCTCGGGGCTTGTCGCAGCCATCATTGAATTTCCCGGAAGCGCCATACCGAGGGCTTCGGCGACAAGGCACATGCTGTTTGCCGTAGTCATAATGCCGCACGCGCCGCAGGAGTGGTACATGCCCGCAACTTCGTGCTCCGCCTGCTTCTTGTCGTAGAGGCCGCGCATGGTTTTGCCGACGTGGTCGGTGAGGTCGCTGTAGTTGGCGAATTTACCGTCGAGGTAGGGCATGGGCATATAGCCGCCCGTGACGATAACCGTTGGCAGGTTCAAGCGCGCCGCAGCCATCAGGTGCCCCGGGACGATTGAGTCGCAAGTGGAAAGCATTACCATTGCGTCGAACATATTGCTTTCGACCACAAGCTCAACTTCGTCGGCAATCGAGTTGCGGCTGGGCAGTTCTATGTATTTTTCGTTGCCCAGAACCATGCCGTCGCAAACGCCGGTTGTCATTACTTCAAACGGCAGGCCGCCCGCTTCGCGGATACCCTGTTTTACGCGTTCGCTCAAATTGCGCAGGTGGACGTGTCCGGGGTTGTACTCGTTCCATGAGTTGACGACCGCCACCAGCGGGCGGTCGAATTCCTCTTCGGTATAGCCCATGCCGCGGACGAGACCGCGGCGGCACTCGCGCGCCAAACCGTACTTCCAGCTGCTTCTGCAGGACTTTAGTATATCCGACATTTTCGTGAAACTATATCTGTTTGTCTACCATTATGTCGAGGACGCCGTCGATGCTCTGCCCGCCGTCAACCGCGAATGTCTGACCCGTGATGAAGCGCGTCTTTTCTACATCCGCGAGGAAGAGGATAAGCGGCGTGATGTCGTCTACAGTGCCGAGGCGGCGTACGGGAATCTTGCGGCGGAACGATTCCATTTCTTCCTCCGAGTAGCGGTAGGAGAGCTTCGTCATGATGAAGCCGGGGGCTATGCAGTTGATGTTGATGTGATCCTTTGCCAATTCGCAGGCGAGCGACTTTGTGAACATGTTCAAGCCCGCTTTCGCCGCGCAGTAGGGCAGAGTTTTGCGCTTTACGTATGTAACAATGCTGTGGACGGAGCTGATGTTGATGATTCTGCCTTCGCACTTCTTTGCCAACATATCGCGGACCGCTATTCTCGAACAGTATGCGGCGGCGTTGAGGTTGAGGTTTATCTGCGAATCCCAATAGGACATCGGCATATCGGCGAAGCCGCCTTCGGGCATCTTGAGCGCGCCGCCTGCGTTGTTTACCAGAACTTCCACGCTGCCGAAGTCGGAGATGAATTTTTCCATCATTTCTTCGCACTGGGCGCAGCAGCCGACGTCGGCCTTGTAGATTTCCGCCTTCATTCCCAATTCCCTGACTTTGTCGGCGGTTGCCTGTGCGCCAGCTTCGTCCTTGAAGTAATTGACGCCTACGTTGTAGCCGTTCTTTGCAAATGCTATTGCCGCCGCAGCTCCGATACCGTGTGACGAACCCGTGATGATTACGTTTCTTGCCATAATTTTTTCTGTATTTATTGTTGTTTTTTGATTGAAATATTTTTCCACGAAAGCAACCGTCGGAATTTCTTCCAAAGCTTTCTCTGTGTTGCCTAAGTTTTTTACCCCTTATCCTGCCAATGTAAAGTTTTTTCTTTTGGCGCGGCGGATTTTCGCGACGCAAAAATAATTCCGCCGCTTTGTCAGTAGGCGAAGTCGAGTGTTTCTTGAGTTTATGCGGCGTTTCGGAAAAGCGCTCACACCTCGCCGTACTATTTGTACTGTCTCGGCGTTCGCCTTTCCCAAAGCCGCCGCCTAAATTTTTTATCTTGTGGCGAGGCGATTTCGTTCCCACGAAATATTCGCCGCTTTGTAGTGAACAAAGTTTAGGATTTATTATAAAAACAAAAAAATTACGCTCTCGGGTGTTTTTACAGCTCACAATGCTGGTTCTTGGCTGGGGTGTTTTTTTAGCCCATCTGTTCAGAAGTATAGATATTCTGAATTTGAAAGTCGTTTTTTTGTGTAATAATCTCAAAAGGGGATAGCGGCTTGAGCGAAGCGATACCGCGTAAGGGGTTTACCCCTTCAATGGAAACCCGCCCAGCGGGTTCACTGACAAAGCGGCGAATAAATAGCGGGAGCTATTTCGCCGCGCCACAAGATGGAAACCCGCCCAGCGGGTCGCACGTTTTTAAAAGGTCGAGGAGTTGATGGCGCACAGGATTGTCGGGGGCGGCTTCGGAAAGCATCTTTAAAATCTCCCTTCGGGCGGCGTCTTTCCTGCCGTTTTTTGCGGCAAGGGCGGCATAAATTCGGCGCGGATAAAATCGGTCGGTGAGATTTTTCGCCTTCTCGAAAACGGTTTCGGCTTCGGCAAATTTGTCTACGGAAATTAGAACCTGCCCTTTGGCAATAAGGAGGTCGAGGTTGTCGGGCGAGCGCGCCAGCCCCTTGTCCAAAAGGGCAAGGGCAAAAATGGATTGCTTGCGGCGGAAGGAATTGAGGGCGGAGTCGTCGCGTCTGTTTTTGGGTAGGGCGCGGAGAAACCAGTGGGGCATATCGTAGGCAATCATTCGCGCACCTTGAATTTTGAAAATGTCGGTGTTCGGGTCTATGGCGCAGGCGAGCTCTATGGAGCGCATACAGTTGTAGGCGTCGGATTTCTCCCACTCTACATAGGCCTTAATCCAGACGAAGTCCGCCAAAATGCTGCGATAGCCGCCGAGCGCGGCAAAGAGCGAAACCGCCCCGAGCGACGAAGCCGAGGAATCGGGCAAATCCGCCGAAGTCCCGATATTCGGGCGAAACGGCAAAGACGCAATCCCCGCAAATGCGAGTATCGTTAAGAGAGCCAATGCGGATTTAAAAAAGTCCATCTACAAATCCCTCTTCGAGTAGAAAAACGCCGATACTGCCGCCGAGGATAAAATGTATATTGCGGAGTAGGCGAAAATTTCAGCGAAAATTTTAAGGTCGGGCTGCGCAAAAACGAAAGGTTCGCACGCGTCTAAAATGCGCAAATCCGGCAACAGTACCGATACCGCCTCCGACGCCCAGTTGCCGCCGCCGAGCCACACCAGCGCATTGCCTATCGCCGCGCAAAACACGCACAGAAACGACACCGATACCGCAAAGAGAAACGAGCGCGCCAGCGAACACACAACCGTAGCCATTGCCGCGCACAGGCAAAGCTTGAGCCACTGCGAAACGCAGTAGAGCGCAAGCGATATATAGTTGGGCGGATTCGGCGGGTCGATTCCGAGACCGTTCAACTGTAGCGCGGTTGCAAATAGCGAAACCGCCGCCGCCGCAAAGACCGCCAAAACAAAAACGCCAAGCGCCGCTGCAACACCGCAGATTTTCCCCGCGGCGAAATCGAACGCGCCGACGGGCTTGGACATCAGCGTGACGACGGTCTTGTTCTCCGTTTCGGCGGACATTATCGAGCACGCCGCGGCAACCGCCATAATCACGCCGAAAAAGTTGAGCGCCCCAGAGGAGAAATCGAAGACGAATTTGAGCTGCTCGTGCCCCAAATCGAGCTTGAGAAAGAATTTCGCCGACGCGGTGAGCAGCAGCGCCACTATTCCCGCGGCGAGAACGAACCGCTGCCTGATTGCCTCTTTGAACGTGTTTGCCGCAATTAGGAAAATCTTCATTTTACAATCCTTTTGAAAAATTGCCAAAGGGGCGTTTTTGCGGGGGAGACGGAAAGCGTTTTCACGCCGTTTTCGGCGGCGAATGCGCTTATCTTTTCAATGTCGTGCGGGTTGTCCGTGGCGAACGAAACGTCCGTTCTGCCGTCGATGCGCAGGAGGTCTTCAAGCTTCCCTTCGGCGGCGATTTTCCCCCTCGACAATATCACGGCTCTGTCGCAAAGCCGCTCTATTTCCTCCGAGGAGTGCGAGCAGATCAAAACCGATTTGCCTTCGGATTTCAGGCGCAAGACGAGTTCCGCCATATCCGATGCGCCCGCAGGATCAAGTCCCGAGGCGGGTTCGTCCAAAATCAGGATTTCTGGATTGTGCACAATTGCCTGCGCAAGCCCCGCGCGCTGAACCATTCCCTTTGAATAGAGCGCCAAAGGCCTGTCTGCGGCGTCGTCGAGACCGACGAGATTGAGCGCCTTCATTGCCGCAGCCTTTGCCGCAGTGCGCGGCATTCCCGAGAGGCGCGCGTAGAAAACGACCATCTCAAATCCCGTCAAAAATTTATAGAAATACGGGGCTTCGGGCATATAGCCTATGCTGCGCCTTGCGTTTTTCGACGGGCGGCTTCCGCGTATGAAAACTTCGCCCGCGCTCGGCTTTACCGCGCCGACGAGTATTTTTATGGCGGTGCTTTTGCCGGCGCCGTTTGCGCCGAGCAGCCCGAGAATTTCGTTTCCGCGCAGGCTAAACGACACCGAATCGAGAGCCCTCAGTACAACGCCTCGCCTGCCGATGTTGTAATATTTTGTAATATTTTTTACTTCTATCGGGTAGGAGGACATATTTATTACAGTTTTATATTGAAGCCTTTGTAGGTTTCGGAGGCGGAGTCGGCAAATTCCTCGTGCCTTTTTATGAAAGAGTCCATCACGCGCAGTATTTCGGCAACGAAAGCGCGCACCTGAGCCTCTTCGCCCACGGCAACCAAATGCACGCGGCCGTCGTCGAGATTTTCCACGAAGCCCGCGACGTCGAACCCCGTTGCAATGCGCGATGTCTTGAAACGGAAGCCGACGCCCTGAACGCGCCCCTCAAACCAGACTTGTATTCTGAATTTTTTCATCGAGGCAAATATTTCAGTATATCGGGATTGGTTCAAGGAAATAAAAAGTTTTTGCGCACGCGCCGCCCTCTCGGGGCTTTCCGCGCCGATTTTTGCACGCATCCGCTTGGCAGACCGTTTCGGCGTTCGGGCGCGCAAAATTTCCGCAAACCGCACGGGGAAACTTGACGACGCGCGTCGGCGGGCGGCGGTGCTATTCCGCGTTTTTTGCGCGTTGGGGTTATCGCGTGCAAAATTCTCGCCGCCGCCAACGCGGAATTTTTGCAGGGGGGCGGGCACAGTTTTGTACGGGCACAAAAAGGGCGTTCCCGTTGTGGAAACGCCGAAATTGTGCGGGGAATGTCGAAAAACTATTCGCCGTCGTTGCCGATGGCCTGAACGGGGCAGGATTCAAGGGCTTCGTTGCAGAGGGCCGTTTCGGCGTCGTCGGAGGGCTGCTTCTTGACGCATGCGCAACCTTCGTCGGTGAGTTCAAAGAGACCCTCGGCTGTCGATGCGCAGAGACCGCAGCCTATGCACTGCGAGTCTACGTAGAATTTTCCGGGGACGTTGAATTGATTTTTTTCGTCTTTGTTTGCCATAATGCTTTTTGATAATCGACCGCAGACGTTTGAGGTCAAGCTTTTTTTGTCAAATATGGTTTGAAATTCCCGCGGGTTTGATTTAAAACACAGGCAAATTTTTTATTTATGAAAGTGGATTTTAACAGGTTGTCGTTCACGGGGAACGAGATTAAGCAAATTCAAAAGGCAATGGACGGCAGTCCGCTTCAGGGCGGTGGCCAGTTTCTCTCTATTTGCGAATTTCTCCTCAGGCGCATAACGGGCGCGAAAGAGGCTCTCGTTACGACATCGTGCACGTCGGCGCTGGATATGGCGGCGATTCTCTGCAATGTAGAATCGGGCGACGAGGTTATCGCGCCGTCGTACACGTTTGTTTCAAGCATAAATTCTTTTGTAACGCGCGGGGCGCGCCCGATTTTCTGCGATGTCCACCCCGAGACGCTCAATATGGACGAAACCAAGCTGGAATCGCTCATCACGGAGCGCACAAAGGTAATCGTGCCCGTGCACTACGCGGGCGTTGCCTGCAATATGGACGCCATTTGCGCCATTGCAAAGCCGCGCGGCATAAAAGTTGTGGAAGACGCCGCTCAGGGGGTCAATGCGTTCTACAAGGGGCGTCATTTGGGCACTATCGGCGAAATGGGCGCGCTGAGCTTCCATTCAACAAAGAACGTCATAGCGGGCGAGGGCGGAGCGCTGCTGACCAACGACGAAACTCTCGCACGCCGCGCCAACTACGTGCGCGAAAAGGGCACAAACCGCATTGATTTCATCGACGGCAAAATAGACAAGTACACTTGGATTGACTACGGCAGCAGCTACATTCCCTCCGAGCTAATAACGGCGTTTTTGTCGGCGCAGCTCGAGCAGGCGGACGCCCTCACCGAGCCGCGCGTTGCCGCTTGGCACAGGTATGCGCAGATGCTCACGCCGCTCGAAGAAACCGGCAAGCTCCACCTTTGCAAAATTCCGCCGTACGCCAAGACGAATGCGCACATCTACTTCATATACCTCGACGATGCCGACAGGGCGAAGGCTCTGCACGCCTTCCTCAAGGAGCGCGGAGTTTCCACAAACGCGCACTATGCGCCGCTGCATTCCTGCCCGATGGCGAAGCGTTTCAACCCCGACCAGCAGCCGCTGCCCGTCGCGGAAAAGATGGCAAAGACAATGCTGCGCCTGCCGATGTTCGCCTCCATTTCGGAAGCCGAACAGGCTTACGTTTGCGACAGCATTGCGGAATTTTTTGCAAAGTAGTCCGCGCAAAATTTTTTAAACAAAGTTCTTTTTCAACATTTGGCAAGCGGCGGGCATTCGCTGGAGACGCAAGTCTTTAGAGGAAAGTCCGGGCACCGCAGAGCAAAGCCCCGATTGAAAAGTCGGAATGCGGAGGGCAAACCTCCGTGTATGAACAGTGCCGCAGAAAACAAACCGCCTTCGGGCAAGGGTGAAAAGGCGGGGTAAGAGCCCACCGCCGCCTCGAGTAATCGAGCGGGCATGGAAAACTCGGCTTGGTGCAAGACAACGTATGATGTCGGGCTGCTCGTCCATCGACATCGGGTGTGTCGCCCCCGCAAGGGGGAGGCGCAAG
>DAVZIV010000063.1:0-7036 GCA_052273125.1 Candidatus Merdousia sp.
CCTCGGGCGAAATTTCCCAGTCGTCTATGCCCGTGCTCGAGGCGTCCGTGGGGGCTACGAACAGCGAGGCGACAATGCGTTTTGCGCCCGTGATTTGCCGCGCGGCAACGGTGTAGATTGGCAGCTGCATATCCAGCCACTCGATTCCGCCGTCCCGCGTTTGCTTTATGTGCGATTTCCGCGCAATGCCGCTTTGGAATTTGTCGCGCGTTTTGTAGTCTATGACGGCGAATGCTCCGAGCCTTTCGTTGTAGTCTATGCGGTCGATTACGCCCGTGATTTTTGCGCCGCCAATTTCCGTTTTGAACGGACGTTCGGGCGTCTCCCAAACGAGCCAGCCGTCGGCGGCTCGGAGTGCCTGCACTTTTGCGAGGGCGCGCAGGCGCTGGCGCATCGAGACAAGCTGGATTCGCGTCTGTGCGGAGAGTTCCCCCGCGAAGCGCTCGCGCGCCACGTTTCCAAGTTCGCCCTCGAGGTATTTCGATATTTCGTCGGCATTTGTAGACGGCGCGTATTTTGAAAGCGCCCAGCGGCGCAGAGTCTCGTGGAAGATTACGCCGAACTGCATTGCGTCGAGCTCGCTTTTTTCGGGCTGCACTTCCGCGGCCCGCAGCACGTATTTGAAGTAGAACGACAGCGGGGAGTCGAGGTAGCTTTTAAACGCCGACGCCGACATTGTGAAGCTTTCCCCAAGCCGAGCTTTTGCGCGAAGCTTTATACGCGCGGGCACGGACGCGCCCCCGACGGTTTTCGGCGGCGGCAAAAGCAGAAATTCAACGCGTTCGGGCAGGTTTTTTGCCTGCATTAAAATGCGCGATGGCATCAGCGGGGATTCGTCTGCGGCGTGCGCGGAATAAAGCACGGCGGCGCGGCCGTCGGGGCGCGTGGCAATGAGCGTCTTGAGCATGTATGCGTCGCGCCATTTGCGGCTTTGCGAGTTTTTCAGACCGAGCCTCTGCCTGAGCGAATCGGTCATAAATTGCCCGCCGTTTTCGGGCATCGGAACCACGCCCTCGTTCATGTCGCAGAGGAGAACGTGCGGGGCGCTGCTCCAGAATATTTCAAGCCAGTTTTGCAGGATTATTGAGGGGGTGTCGGAATTTTCGGGCAGCGACTGGCGCGCGCCGAGAGCTGCCGACATTATTGAAAATTCCTCTTCGGGCGAAAATTCGCCGCCGAAGGGTTGCAAGTCTGCGGCGCATTTTTCGAGCGCGGCGGCAGCTTCGGCTTCTGCGGGCGGAACGGGCGCGGGGAGGTTTTGGCACAGTGCCGATACCGTCATAGCCGCAGCTTTTGCTCCTTTTGATGTTATGTTTCGGGCTATTCGGGCGGCTTCGGCAAAAACGTCTGAAAACTTGTGTCCGGTGTTTTTGATTATTTCGAGAGCCGCGGAGACCGACGGCGGAACGCGGTTTTCGCGCATTTCGTCGGCGGCGCGGATTATTTCGCGGGCGGCTTGCGCCGAGTTTCCCGAGAGGTACGCCGATACGAGCGGGTTTTGAATGAAATCGAAAAACCTTGAAAACGCGGGCGAGAGCGCGAGGGCTTCCGCCGCCGCAAACAGCTTGCCGACCGCCGTTTCTGCGTGCGTTTTGCGCATTAGGCAACGCGCGGCTACGGCGCAGCCGGCCTTTTCAAAAGCCCGCCCGAATATTCTTGCGCTCTGTGTTTGTTCGCAGGCTATGGAGAGCTTGAGGTGCGCCTGCGCGCCGTATTCCCCCGCGAGGTGCGCGGCGGCTGAGGCTTCGTCGGCTATGGAATCGAACGCAAAAGTGTTGCGCGGCGTCAGCGCGATTTCCGCGTTCTCAAAATGTCCGCGCGGGCGCCCGAGTTTGTCGAAATCCTCCGCGCGCGCGTCTTCGTCGGGGATTAGCGTTATTATGCGCGCGGTTTTACCCGCGTTGTCGAGCAGCCTTTCCATAAAGGACGGAACGTCGGGGTGGGCGCAAACGACTATTGTGTTGAACTGCGGCGCGGCGCATTCCACGGTTTTTGCGAGAATGTCGAACGGGCACTGCAGTCCGGTATCGGCGAGGTTTTTTCTGTACGAATTTTCAAGGGCTGCAAGTTCGCGCCAGATGTCGGTTTCAAATTTCGGCGAATCGGCGGGGCTGCCCGCGAGCTTTTCGGCTACCCAGCGGAAGTCGGCAGCGTTGTCGGCGAGTGCGCTTTTGAGGGTGTCGAGTTCCGCGGCGGTTTCGCCCAAGTATTGGTTTTGCGGCGTTCCGTTTGCAAAGATGCACGGCGTGCGCGAGCTCTTTAGCGCCCTCAGCCACGCCGCAGTTTTCTGCGTCTGCGTTGCCGCGCGCGCGCCGAGTTCGGCGGCGAGGCGGTTTATGAACGATTCCACCGTGAGGATTTTTATTCCCGAAACGGCGGCGCATCCGCGTTTTTGCGCCGTCGAAAGCAGCATCAGGCGCAGGGTTCTTTCGGCGTAGGCGGTGGGCACAAGCGCGAGCGTGTCCGCAAAATGCGACGGCATTTCTGGGTCGGAGAGGTTGTTGAAAATCCATTCCGCCACGCATTCGGGCACGGAGTTTCTCGGCTTTATGAAGATTTTTTCCATCTCAAAATTTTCTCGACTGCGATTCTCTTTTATTGATGCGTTCGGTTCAATATTTTTTGCAAAAAAAAGTTTAAAAAAAATCTGAAAGCGTTTAGTCTGGCGCGTATGAAAAATTGCATGTTTTTTGCGGTTGTTGTCTGCGCGGCGCTGTTCGGGTGCGTCGGCGGCGGGGAAAAAAAGGCGGAATTTGCCGAGCCCAAAATAGGCTTCATTCTGCCGATGTCCGAGCCTGTGGCGGTCGATGTTCTCGACGGCGCGCGGCTCGCCGCCGAAGAGCTTGCCGCCGGCGGAGCCGAGTTCGGGATTTTAAGCCGCGACGTTTCGGGCGGGGAATCGCCGCTGAAAGCCGTAGCCGACTTGAGCGAAAACGGCGTGCGCGTCTTCTGCGCGGGGTTCGACGCAAACATAATAGCCTACCACAGGGCGATGTCGTCAATGGGCGGCGCGTTTTTCAATTTTATGATGTTCTATCCGCCCGCAACGCTCGAGGGCAAAAATTCCACACGCATATTTTTCAACGGAGCGCAGGAGGGGGACGTTCTTGCGGCGGCTCTGCTGAAGTCTTGCGGCGGCGCGCCTTTGGGCGATGTCACCGCCGTTTGCGACGATTCCCCCGAGTGGAAGTCTATGGCGGACTTTGTGGGCTTCGAGCTTTCGTCTTCGGAGCGCAAAATGTACCGCGACTACTTTGCGCGCGGCGAGAGCCGCTTCGGGCTTTTCGCCAAGCAGATTTTTCCACTGAAAACTTCGGCGGCGCTGTATTTCGGCGGCGGGGCGGAATTCGGCGCGTTTCTCGAGGCCATGCGCAATGTCGGCTACGACAAACCCGTTGCGCGCACGCGCGGGCTTGCGCCGTTTGTCGGGCATCGCGGCGGCGTTTATCTGGCGCTTTCCGCATTTGAAGACGGCGTCCGCACCGCAGAGGGCGCGCGTTTTGCCAAGGCGTTCGAGAGCAGGTTCGGTAGGAAGCCGAGCGCGTTTGCCGCCTACGGATTCGATTCCGTGAAGCTTTTGGCGAAGGCAATGCTCGATTCCGGCTTCAATGTCTCCAAAATGCGCGCGAATTTTGTATCCGTCTCGCGCGACTGCGCCACGGGGCGCGCCGATTTCGATTCGTCCGCAGACTGCACGACGCCTATGGTGTTGAAGAAATGAACCGACTTTCGCGCAGTTTTTTTGCATATCCGATTTTCGGCTTTTTTGCAGCCGCGCTTTCGGGGACTGCGTTTGCGCACGTCTGCGACGCCCTGCGCGGCGGTTGCAGGTATTTTTTTGCCGCCGCTGTCGCGCTTGTTGCCGTCGATGTTTTTGCGGGCGCGTTTTTGTATTTCGGAATCGGCGCAAAAAATGCGCGGCTTGTGCGGCGGTTGTTGCGGGTTGTTGCATTCTTTTTTTTGTGTGCGGCTCTTTTTTGGGTTCGCGTAGAGCCCGCGCCGCAGACCGAATTTCCGCCTACGGCAACCGGTGTTGTCTGCCGCGTACTCGAGGTTTCGCGCACGCAGCGCGGCACGGTCTACGGCGTGGCAAAAGTCGCCGAATCTGCGGCGTTTCCCGAAATTTGCGGGCGCGAAATCTGGTTTGGCATTGCCGCCGCCAAGTCTTCCGCCGCCGCAGTTCCCGAGGTTTCGGCCGGCGACGTGTTGAAAATTTCGGGCGTGCTGCGGCGCGTGTGCAAATACCCTCCGACGGCTTGGGGATTCGTGAAGTCGCGCGATTCGGAGGCGTCTTTCAACGGATATTTGCTGGGGCGTTTCATCTATTGCAAGATTTTCGCCTACGCGGACGAAGTGCGGATTGTTTCAAAAGGCGAACCGTCTTTCGGCGCGGGAATTGCGCGCTTTATTTCGGAAAAACTCTCGGGCGTTTCGTTCGGATTTTCAAAAGACGGCGAATACAACCGCGCGCTGCGTTCGATGGTTTTGGGCGACAAATCCCTGCTTTCTCCCGAAAACAAGCGCGTTTTTAAAGACGCGGGCGCAATGCACGTTTTTGCCGTGAGCGGTTTGCACGTGGGCGTCGCCGCGCTTGCGGCGTATTTTTTCTGTTCGCTGCTGGGCGTTCCGTTTGCGTGGAGACCCGTGTTTGCGCTGCCGCTGCTGTTTTTGTACGTCTGCGCCTGCGGATTCCCGCCGTCGGCGGTCAGGGCGTTTGTAATGGTCGGCGTATTTTGGGCGGCGATGGCGTTTTCGCGCGGGTCGGGGGCTATGAACGCGCTTATGCTTTCGGCGACCCTCGCGGTGATGCTTTCGCCGAAGGTTCTATTTTCGGCGGGGTTCCAGCTTTCCTATAGCGTTGTTGCCACTTTGTTTTTGTTTTCGCTCGACGCCGCAAAAAAGCTCGACGTGTGGTACTTCTACAAAACGTCTTTTTCTCCGCGTCTCGGGCGTTTGAGGGGCGCGTTTGCGTCCTTTGCGGGCGGGTTTGTCGTGGCGCTCGGGGCTGCGTGCGTAGCCGCGCCGATTTCCGCGCACTGCTTCGGCGCGTTTTCCGTTTCGGGAATGGCGGTTTCGCCGTTTTTGGTGGGGCTTGCATCGGTTGCGGTGTCGCTTTCGGCGTTTGCGGTTGCGCTTCCGTGGGGGCTTTCAGTGCCGTTTGCAACCGCCGCGACGGCGTGCGTGGCGCTGATGTCCGAAATTTCAAAATCCGTTTCACTGTATTTGCCGCCGCCGCTTGAAGTCGGCTGCAAAAACGGCGTTGTTTGCGCATTGGTTGTTGTGTTTGCGCTGCTTTTTCTTTTCATTGTCGGCAAACTCGAAGTCTGGTCGCGCTGCGCGGCGGTTTTGATTTTCTTAACATCTACATTGTTTGTATTATGGATTTTTCGATAGGAGACTATTCCTTTAATGCCGACATTCCCGAAGAGGTTGTCGCTGCCGTGGGCGCAGAGCTGAACGCGGGGGCGAATATCGGCGTGGGCTGTTCGGGCGGGGCGGATTCCGTTTTGTTGCTGCTTTTGACGCTCGACATCTTCCGCCGTCGCGCCGACGGGATTTTCGTGCTGCACTTCAACCACAAGGCGCGGGAGTCTGCCGATGCCGACGAATCCTACGTGCGCGGGCTTTGCGGCAGGCTCGGTGTCCGCGCGTTCTTCGGCTCTCCCGAAAATCCGCCGGCAAAAAAGACGGAGTCGGAATTCAGGAAAATGCGCTTTAAATTTTTTGAAGACGTCTGCCGCCGCGAGCACATATCGCTGATTTTGCAGGGACACCACGCCGACGATGCCGCCGAGAGCGCCGTTATGCGCCTTGCGCGCGGGGCGGGGCTCGACGGATTGTGCGCGCCCAAGCCGCTTTCAAGTTCGGGCGTTCTCAATTTCGCCCGACCGCTTTTGAATATGCGCAAGGGAGAAATTACCGCGATCCTCAAAACCGCGCAAGTGTCGTGGTGCGAAGACGAAACGAATTTCCAAAACGACCATTTCCGCAATAAAATACGCAACATTGCCATTCCCGAAATCTGCGCCATTGCCCCCGATTTTGCCCGCGGCGTGCGGCGCAGCCAGCGCCTGCTTTGCGAAGATTCCGCCGCGCTTGAGGACGCTTTCGACGCCCTGTTTTGCGAGTGCGCAGCGGCGGCTGCATTCGCGGGCGAAACCATGCATCTTTCGCAAAAAATAGTTGCGCAAAGGGCTTTTTTGCGCCGCGCGCTGATGAAATTTTTGCTCGTAAATTCGGCGCTCGGCGATGTCCGATCGGGCGGGGTTGACGGCTTTTTGAACGCCGTAGACGCGTCTCTTCAACGCGGCGGGAACGCGCCGATAAAACTAAGCGTCGGCGGTCGGACGGTTGTTTTCGCCCCGCAGTCTCTGTCGCTTTCCATTTCCGAAAAGGCGGGTGTGTTTGCGCCGTTCGAGCTGCGCGCGGGGGCGGGGGAGACGCCGCTGCCCGACGGCCGCGTTTTGCGCGTGCGCCGCATAACGATGGGTGCGGACGCAAAGGCGCGTCTGCTTGCGGGCGAAAACGACGATTCCGTCCGCGCGGTGCTCGACCTTTCATGTGTCGGCGGGGACATTGCCGAGGCCTCTCTCGTTGTGCGCTCGCGCCGCGACGGAGACTCCTATGCGCCCATCGGGCTTAAAACGCCAAAACGCCTCAAAGAGCTTTTAAATTCCAAAAAAGTGCCGCTTTTGAAACGAAAGTCCGCGATTGTTGTCTGTAATGCCAAGGGCGAAATCCTCTGGGTGCCGCCCGTTGCGCCGGCCGACAAATTCAAAATTGTGGATTCGTCGCGTGCATTAGAATTGACCTTGAAATAATAAGAATATTAAATCCCGATAAATGAATAAAAAGGATACCAAGAGTTTTCTTTCGAAACCCTATGTAGTGTGGCTGTTGATTGCCGCCGTGGTTGTTGCGCTTGTCTCGCTGCCCGACAACGCCGCGGGGCGGATTCAGCGCTTCGACATCAAAAAACTCTCGTCGGCCATAAAGAACGACGACGTTGTTGAAATGTCCGTGCGCGGCGACCCGA
>DAVZIV010000064.1:0-7034 GCA_052273125.1 Candidatus Merdousia sp.
ACTTTCAACGACAGGCTCATAGCCCACATGGCTTCAGCGAAAAAATAAAATGGCACACCTTGAACTTTCCCCGCGCGGCGAAAAGCTGCGCGAACTACTGGCAAAGAGAATCGTCTTTCTCGACGGCGGAATGGGCACGCTCATTCAGCGCGAAGGGCTTGAAGAGGCGGATTTCCACAAGGGCGACGAAGAGCTTGAAAAGTCCGCCGCGCTATTGGCGGGCGACAACGACCTCCTCAACGTGGCGCGCCCCGACATAATAAGAAAAATCCACCGCGACTATTATTTGGCTGGCTCTGATATCGTAACTACGAACACTTTCGCCTGCACGAATATCGCCCAGTCCGACTACGGAATTTCCGACCGCCTCATAGACCGCCTAAACCGCGCCGCCGCGGAAAACGCGCGCGCGGCGGCCGCCGAAGCCGCTGAAATTTTGGGCAAAAGCCCCGGTGAACTTTTTGTCGCGGGCAGCATAGGCCCGATGAACAAGGCGGCAAGCATTGCCTGCGACGTAGACGACGCGTCGAAACGAGCCGTCGATTTCGACGAGCTCGAGGCTGCCTACTACGCGCAAATGCGCTCGCTCTTCGGCGCGGGCGTGGATTTGTTTCTGCTTGAAACGTCGATAGACACGCTCAACGTCAAGGCGGCTCTCTACGCGTGTCTGCGGCTTTCGGACGAAGTCGGCGTGAAAATTCCCGTGTCGGTAAGCATTACAATTTCCGACGCTTCGGGGCGCATTCTAAGCGGGCAGACGATAGAGGCGTTCTACGCGAGCATTCGCCACGCCCAGCCGTTGTTTACGGGCATAAACTGCTCGCTCGGCGCGGAGAAAATGCGTCCGTATCTCGAGGCGTTCGACAAAGTTGCCGAATGTTATCTGCACTGCTATCCCAACGCGGGTATGCCCAATCCGCTTTCCGAATTCGGCTACGACCAAACTCCCGCCGATACCGCCGAGTATTTGGGCGCGTACGCGCGCGAGGGCTTGCTCAATGTAGTAGGCGGCTGTTGCGGCACGACGCCCGCGCACATCAAGGCGGTTGTGGGGGAATGCGGCAAATACGCGCCGCGCAAACCGCGCCCGCGAAGCCGCGCGTTGATGCTTTCGGGGCTCGAGCCGTATACGCTGCCCGAGGGCGAAGCGCCGTTTGTCTTCGTCGGCGAGCGCACCAACGTGATGGGCTCTCCTGCGTTCCGCAAAATGATAAAAGAGGGGCACTTTCCCGACGCGCTTTCGGTTGCGCGCAACCAGATTGAAAACGGGGCGAATCTCATAGATGTCAATTTCGACGAAAGCATGCTTGATTCCTCGGCGTGCATGGCAAAGTTCCTCAACCTTGCCGGCGCAGACCCCGAAATTGCGCGAGTACCCGTAATGATAGACTCCTCAAATTGGGACACCATTCTTGCGGGGTTGAAGCGCATTCAGGGCAAGGGCGTTGTCAATTCAATCAGCCTGAAAGAGGGCGAGGAAAAGTTTTTGACGCACGCCGCCCAGCTGCGCAAATTCGGCGCGGCGGTCATTGTAATGGCGTTCGACGAGGAGGGGCAGGCGTCCACGCTCCAGCGCAGAATTTCCGTCTGCCAGCGCGCCTACAATCTCCTTGTAAACCGCGTAGGCTTCCCCCCCGAAGACATTATTTTCGACGCCAACGTGCTCACCGTGGCAACGGGCATGCACGAGCACGATTCGTACGGCATTGATTTTATCAACGCCGTTGCCGCAGTCAAAAAATCGTGCCCGTGGGCGAGGACGAGCGCGGGCGTCAGCAACATAAGCTTTGCCCTTCGCGGCAACAATCCCGTGCGCGAGGCAATGCACACGGTTTTCCTCTACCATGCAAGGCGGGCGGGGCTTGATATGGGTATTGTAAACGCCGGAATGTTGGGCAATTACGACGAACTCAACCCGAAGCTTCGCGAAGCGGTTGAGGCGGTTATCCTGAATACGTCGCCCGACGCAACCGAAAAGCTGCTCGCCGTTGCCGACGAATTCAAGGGCGAGGCGCTCGCCCACAAAAACACCGCCGAAGAAGACTGGAAATCAATGTCTTGGAATGACCGCCTTTACACGGCATTCATCAAGGGGCTTGACGACAAGGCGGAGGAAGTTGCCCTGCATTACTATCGGCAGAGCAAGTCGGCAATTTCGGTGATTGAAAACCAGCTGATGTCCGCAATGAAAAAAGTCGGCGAACTCTTCGGCGAGGGAAAAATGTTCCTGCCGCAGGTCGTTAAAAGCGCCCGCGTTATGAAGCGCGCCGTTGCCGCGCTCGAGCCGTTTATGGCGGCAAATTCGCAAAAGAAGGGCGCAAAAGTTGTAATTGCGACCGTCAAGGGCGATGTTCACGACATCGGCAAAAACATAGTAAGCGTTGTGCTTTCGTGCAACGGTTTCAACGTTGTTGACTTGGGCGTGATGGTCGAGCCCGAAAAGATTTTGGAGGCCGCCCGCGACGCCGACTTGGTGGGGCTCAGCGGCCTGATAACGCCTTCGCTCGAGGAAATGGCAAACGTTGTAAAACTCTTTGAAAAAGAGGGGCTTAACGTTCCCGTTTTAGTCGGCGGGGCTACGACAAGTTCGGTGCACGCCGCCGTGAAGCTCGCCCCGCTTTATTCGGGAATTGTAGACCGCGTTGGCGATGCAAGTTTGATGTCGGGTGTGTGCTCGAGCCTCTTGGGCTCTGCCTCCAAGGCGTACAAGCTTGAAATTCTTGCAAAGCAGCAGCTTCTGCGCGAAGAATTCGAGGCAAAGGCTGCGCAGCCCGCCGTTTCGGGCGATGTCTACCCGATAGAAGAAGCGCGCCGCCGCGCCGTTAAAACGACGTATTCGCGCGCGCGCACTCCCGAATTCGTCGGCGTCAAAACAGCCCAAGTTGGGCTTGCCGCCGCCGAAAAGTATATGCCGTGGTATTTCCTCTTCAGAACGTGGGGCGTGGACGGCCGCCGCGCGAAAGATTCGCCCGAGCTTTCGTCTTTCTTTGCCGACGTTTCCGCCGAATTCGAGAATCTCAAAAAGATAGCAAAACCCAAAATCAGGTACGGCATTTTCAACGCGCAAAGCCAAGATTCAGACATCGTTATTTTTGACGCCCAAAAGCGCGAGATTGCCCGACTTTTCACCGCCCGCGACCAGCGTGCCAACGCCGAGGGCAAGTGCGTTTCAATTGCCGATTTTGTCGCGGGCGCGGATTGCGAATTTTCGGATTTCGTAGGCGTGTATATGGCGAGTGTCGGCGCGGAGGCGGACGCGTATGCGCAGAGTGTAGCCGACTCGGGAGACTCCTACAAGTCTATGATAATCCGCACGCTTTGCGACTGCGCCGCCGAGGCGCTTTCGGAATACGCCAGAGCCGAGATGTTCAAAATGCATTCCGACGTAGACTGCAACTGCCCCGCATGTTCGGCGCAGTACAGCAAAAACAACGGCATTTGCGTGGCGTGCGGGTATCCGTCGTTTGCCGACCATTCGCAAAAGGCAATTATTGCCGATTTGCTTGACGCGAAGGCGCAAATCGGCGTCGAGCTGACGTCTTCGTACATGATGAAGCCCGTTTCAAGCGTGGCGTGCGTGTGGATTGCCAACCACTTGGCGCGTTTCACAAACCCGACTTTCGGCAGCGACCAAATGAGGGCTGAGGCGGCGCGCAGGGGCGTTTCGGCGGAGAATTTCCTTAAATATATGGCGGTAAAGCCGACATTCTAAATGAAACTGCGGGATTCTAGCTTGTACAGAATTTTGGAGAGGCGCAATCGGACTTCCGATTACGTCATTCCCTTGTGTATGCTCCTGCTACTGGTGATGAGCGTTGCCTTTATATACTCGGCGCAAAGTTTCATTGCCGACGAAATTCCGCTTTCGCGCCAATTTTGGTTCAAGCAGATAATTTACTATGTGCTGGGATTTTGCGTGTATTTCGGACTTTCGCATACCGACTACAACTGGCTTTTCAGGAACGCGCACCTGATATATTGGGTGTCGCTTCTGGCGCTGTTGCCGCTCGTGCTAAAGGAGGTTTTCGGCGTGCCCGTTCCGTTTGTGCAGTCGCGCTACAACGCCACGCGCTGGATAGATTTCGGCGTGATTTCCGTACAGCCGTCGGACTTCGCAAAAATAGGCACCTGCATAATGGCCTCTTCAATGTTTGCCAGAAACAAAATCGGTACGTTCAAGGAGAATTTTTTATTTTGGATAAAGCTTGCTTTAGTGTTTTTTATCCCTATATTTCTAATATTTTTACAGCCCGACTTGGGTTCGTCTTTGGTTTTTTATCCAATGCTATTTTCAATGTTGTACATATCGGGACTTTCAAAAAGATTCTTTCTGACGATGTTCGCAGTGTTTGCGGTAATCGTTGCGGCGGTGTCTCTTGATATTTACGGATATTACAATTTCTTGAATAAAAACAATATGACTGCGAGGGACGCCGCGTCGCAAAACGCGTACGGAAATTCGGGGGCGCTGACTCTGCCCATGAAGGACTATCAGCGCAACAGGATTTTGGCGTTCGTCTCGCCCGATTCCGTCGATAAAAGCGGAACGGAGGTCACTTGGAACCAGCGCCAGAGCCTCATTTCGGTGGGCTCGGGCGGCGTGTTCGGAAAGGGTTTTACCGAGGGAACTCAGGCAAAGCTCGGTTATCTGCCGTCAAGTGTGGCATATAACGACTTTATTTTTTCGGTCTTGGCCGAGGAAAGCGGCTTTGTGGGCGGGTGCCTTGCAATTCTGCTTTTGTCGGGGATTGTCGCCTACGGTTGCGTGCGCGCCGCCCAAGTCTCAAGGGACAGGTTCGGGCAGTTCGTGTGCATAGGCACGGGGGCGATTCTGATGACCCATTCATTTATAAATGTAGGAATGACCATAGGCATTATGCCGATAACGGGTCTTCCTCTGCCAATGTTAAGTTATGGCGGAACTTTTGCTCTTACTTGCTGTATCCTTTTGGGAATCGTTCAAAGCGTTTTCCGCTTTAGACGCAAGTTCGAGTAATCGTTTCGCCGCAATAAGTGCGAAATATGAAACAGGAAAAAGATAAAAACGAAATTACTGAAATAGACGTGTCGCTGACGAAGCGCCCTCCGGAGGAGGTCGTCGATCCCGTTCCGACGGAACTGCTTAATATGCAGGCAAAACTGCGCGCAAAAAAACGTCCGTTTCTCGAAAAAATACTCAAGCTTTTAAAGCATGAAGACACCCCCTACAGGGAAATTGTCATAAATGTAGAGCCTTTTGAAACGCGCGTGGCGCTTCTCGAAGACGGCGTTATGCAGAAGTTCGAGATTGAGCGCGTCGGTGACGAAAGTATGGTAAGCGCAATCTTCAAGGGCAAGATTCAGAACCTCGAACCCGGTTTGAAGGCGGCGTTTGTGGACATCGGGCAGCAGAAAAACGCCTTTCTGCACTACTGGGACATCTTCCCGGGTTCTACCGCCGACAATTCCTACGAAGTCGTCCGCGAAAACCGCAGCAAGGAGCAGAAGAAAAACGCCCAGCAGAAGTTTTCCATTAAGGACATTCCCGAAAAATTCCCCATCGGCACGGAAATTATCGTTCAGATAACCAAGACGCAGATAGGCACAAAGGGCCCGCGCATTACAACAAACATTGCAATACCGGGGCGCTATTTGGTTCTTATGCCCTATGCAGGTCAATGCGGAATTTCGCGCAAAATCGAGGACAAAAAAGAGCGCGACCGCATAAAGAAAATTTTGCGTTCGATGAAGATTCCCGAGGGCATGGGTGTGATTGTCCGCACTGCGGGGCAGGGCAAGCGCTGGACGTATTTCGTGCGCGACTTGCACATGCTGCTCAACGTCTGGAAAAAAATCCAGCAGCGCATAGAATCCACGCCCGCGCCTGCGATGATTTACAAAGAACCCGACCTCATCGAGCGCACCGTGCGCGACTTCCTCACAGAGCAGACCGACCGCATTCTCATCGACAGTCGCGAGGCGTATGAGCGTATAACTCGCTCTGTTTCCGAAATTTCTCGCCGCGCCCGCAGCAAAATCCAGTTCTTCAAGGAAAATATTCCGATTTTCGAGCGCTACAACATAGAACGCCAGATTGCCCAGACTTTTGCCCGCCGCGTTCCGCTGCCCTCGGGTGGAGAAATCGTCATAGACGAGACTGAAGCGCTTGTTGCCATTGACGTAAACACGGGCTCGCACAAGGGCAAGAGCGAAGACGGCAAAGACTTCATTCTTCAGGCGAATCTCGAGGCGGTCACCGAGGCTGCCCGCCAAGTGCGATTGCGCAACCTCGGCGGTTTGGTCATTATCGACACCATCGATATGAAGAGCCGCAAGGACCGTCAGGCGGTTTACAAAAAGCTCAAGGAGGAAATGGAAAAGGACAAGGCAAAAAGTCAGGTTCTCCCCATTTCGCAGTTGGGCATCATGCAGATGACCCGCCAGCGCCACGCCCAGAGCAATGCAAGCGGCATTTATACAACCTGCCCGTACTGCGGCGGCAAGGGCATTGTAAAGTCGGCGCGCACGATGAGTGCGGAAATCCAGCGAAAAATAGTGTTCGCCTGCCGAAATCTCCGTGCCAACGGCGACGACAAAACCGAAATCGGCTTGCTGGTTATGCTTCATCCCGAAAACTTGCAGCGCTTGCAGACCGAAGACTACGAGCACTTGACGAATCTGGAAAAGGCGTACAATTTGAAGCTGACTTTCAGAGCCGACCCGTCGTATCACATGGAGAACTTCCGCATACAGGATGTCGCCACAGGCAAAATCCTAAAGTAAAAAACGCGCGAGGGCGCGTAATGGTTGGCGTGGCGTGGTTTTATTCTAAAGTAAAAGGCGTTTTGCAAAAACGCCTTTCTTTATTATAAAAACCACGCCAACCATTACGCTCTCGGCTGTTATTTGGTTTTGGCTTCGACTAACGGGCTTCAGCCCGCCTACGCTCGCCAAAACACAAATTGACTCGCGGGCTGCGCCCCGTCTCGCCCCTTCGGGGTATTTCGGCTTGCGCCGAAATCTCAAACGCGCTTCGCTTGTTTTCCAGCTCGAGC
>DAVZIV010000065.1:0-6976 GCA_052273125.1 Candidatus Merdousia sp.
CCATACCTTGGGTTTTACAAAGTAGGGCGTGCCCTTGCCCTTGTACCAAGACGGGCCGCCGCAGAGAACGTGGACTTCGTTGACTCCGCCTGTAACGCCGGTGTCATACCAAGCCTTGAGCATTCTGATTTGCGCTGTGGCGTGCCCCTGATTCATCATCTGGGTTTTGAGATTGGGGTAGTACGCCTTCGCCTTCTGAAGCTCGCGGCACTGCCAAACGTTGTGCACAAGGGGCTTCTGAACGGCAACATGCTTGCCCGCCGACATGCTGTCGAGCGTGATTTTAAAGTGGGAATGGTCGGGAGTGGAAACGCAGACGGCGTCGATGTCCTTGCCCATTTTGTCGAGCATTTCGCGGTAGTCGGTAAAACGCTTGGCGTCGGGATATTTTGCGGCGTTGCGCGCGGCGTATTTCCAGTCGAGATCGCAAAGGGCGACAATGTTTTCGCTCCTCATACCGTTGAGTGCCATTGCGCCGATACCGCCGACGCCCACAAAAGCCACATTGAGCTTTTCGTTGGGCGACTTTGTTTTTGCTATGGAAAACTGCGGCAGGACAAAACCGGCAGCCGTTGCCGCCGCCGTTGTTTTTATGAATTTTCTTCTATCCATTTTTAATTTAATTTTCTAATTTGGTTAAGTTGTGTAAAATCGTTTACGCGATACGGAAGAAAATCAAAAAAACTCCCGATTTGTCAACATTTTTGTTGCGCTAAAACGCCGCCGAAAACAAAGCAGATTACGGTTTTTCGAGGCTACGCAAACCTTTTTGCAGGGAAATATTCGGTGTGTTTTCCCCCAGACTGCTCTTCCTCAGAGGCGAAACCGATAACGAGTTCCATTTCCATGTCGCTATCTTACGTCGGAATTGCCACTAGTCTTTCGGGAAAAAACAAGGTGCAAAAAAACTGCGAATAGCGCCGAAAATTTGTGCGCGAAAATCGCAGTTTTTTCAAAAGCATAAGTATTTGTCAAAAGGCACTCGGCAATTCCCCGATAGGGATTCGAACCCCAACTATATGAACCAAAATCACATGTGCTACCATTACACCATCGGGGAGAAATGCCTGCATATACTTTTGATATATACGCGTTTTAATTTGCACAAATTATCCCCCCGACGCAAGAAAAAACAGCTTGCGGGTTGTTTTATTTTGAAAGGGCGCGCAGGCTGTCTACAAATTTGCGCATAAATTCGGCGTATTTGCGGCCGGCGGGCGCAATTTCCAGCGCAAAAAACAGGAATTTTAGCGGAAGTGTCGGGTATTTTACCAACAATTTGTGGGCAAACATTCGCAAAGGCTTGATTGCGCCGGTTCGGGTGTCCATAGAGGCGTCGAAAACTTCGGGGGGCACGGGGGATTTTCGGGCGTCGCTTATGCAGCGGACATTTGCAAACGCCGCCGAATGTTTTGCGGCAACTTCCGCAAACAACGCGCCCTCCATATCGACCGCGCCGTAGCCTTCGGCGAAAAATACCCGTTTTTGGGCGTCGTCGGCAGTGCGCTCAACGCTGCGGATTTTTGCCGAAGACGCGCCGAGTTCCGAAAGGATTTTTTCAAGGGACACATCGGTAGTTTCAAAGACCACATCGCCTAATTTCAGTGCCGCCGAACAGCCGCCGCCAAATCCCGCCAAAACCACGGCGTCGGGCGAAAAATCCGCAACCGCCCGCCCGAGTGCCGCCGCCGAAGCCGCGCAGCGCACGCCCGAGACGAACGCGCGAAAATTCGGCGAAATATCCAAATGCGCGCCGAGCTTTGCCCGCGCGCCGAACATTTTAAAGACGGGCGCAGCCTCGAAAACGCTGGGGAAGACAAGCAGAATTTTCATTTGTCGAAAGTAAGCTCAAAGGCGCTCTTTGCCGCGCTTTCCATTGTGCACGGCAGGTCGGTCTGAACCCAGTCGCCCACGACATTGAAATTCGAAAATTCGCCCGAAACGCCGCTCTGGCTCGGGCGCGCAGCCTCGGTCTGGCAGTCTGCCGAAATGGTGGCGTCGGGGAAAAACGAGGGAAGCACGTCTATTATTTCGACGCCGCCGAAAAGCGCGCCGAGGTGCTTTTGCAAAAATTCGGCGGCTATCTGCTTTGAGGCTGCAAATTGCGAATCGCTGATGGTTATTGCGTAGAGGCGCAGGGGCGAAGAGCCACCGAGCTTGCGGGTGTGGTCGAAAATCCAGTGAATGGGCGAATTGACCACGCAGGCGTAGTCGCCCTCTATGATTTTCTGCGGCGTCGTGAAATAAATGTTGGCAATGTTCGTTCCCTCCATCTGCGCGAGAGCCGCCGCCGTTTGGCTGCTTTGCGGAAGGAGCGCCGCCGCCTTTTTTGCGGGAAGCGCGCACACGAAGTAGTCGAATTCGGCGGCGGGCGTTTTCGTCGAATGAAGCCGCAGGGCGCGGCGCCCGTCGAAATCCACTTTTTCCACGGCATCACAAAAATGCACGGAAGAGCCGCAGGCTTTCATATACAGCCCAAAGTGCGCGAACGCGTCGGCGATGGGACGTTTTGGCAGGTACAGCAGCGCCGACTCAAAACCTTTGAGAATGCACTTTTGAAGCGTGCGCGCCATCAAAACGGCGTCGGCGCGCTCCAAATCCGTATTCAGAGCGGAGACGCAAAACGGCCGCCAAAAAGTCTCGACGGTTTTCGGCGGAATTTTTTTGCGCGCCAAAAACTGCGCGGCGGTCTCTCCGTTTTCGGGAAGCGCGCCGAGCTTGAGCCCGAGCAGCAGCAGCAAATTGCGCCAAGAGGCAAAACCGCCGATTTTGGCGTAGCTTAGAACCGAAAGCGCGCGCGCAACAGCGCCGCGTTCGGGGTAGCGCACGGAAATTTTGCGCGCGTCGGGCGAAATGAAATCCATTCCCCGCACTCGGTCGAAAATTTCCGACATTTCCGTGCCGCAGAGAGCCAACGCCTTCGCCAAATATTCATAGCAGCCCATAGCCGCGTGCGAGGCGTTGTCGAGCCTTGCGCCGAACGCCGAAATTTCGGCTACGCGCCCGCCGACGGAGCCGCGGCTTTCAAAAACGTCTACGTCGAACCCGTCGAGCGCCAGACGCAGAGCCGCCGCAACGCCCGATATTCCCGCGCCGATTACGGCAACCCTGCCCCAGGGCGCGCGGCGCGGCGCTTGGCGTTTCGATGCCCGCACGGCTTTCATAGCCAGCATGATTTTGCCGAATTTTGAAATCTTGACGGGCTTGGCGGTGATGTTGAAACCGCCGCGTTTTATGCGCTCCAAAATCTCCTCGTAAATGCCCCACATTATGAACGCGGACGCGAGCGCGCGGCGGTCTTCGTCGGATATCAATCGGCGCGCCTTGTTGAAAAAATGCTTTGCACGGAAATACATCAGAGCGAAAAGTTTTTTGCATGCGGGATTCTTCGACGGGTCGAGCAGGTCGTCTTTCGATACGCCGAATGCCTCGAGCTCCTCCTGCGGAATGTAGACGCGCCCGTGCGAAACGGCGTCGTCAACGACATCGCGGAGAATGTTGGTAAACTGGAGGGCGTAGCCGAGCGTTTCGGCGAAGAGTTTCGTGCGCGGGTTTTTAAAGCCGAAAATGTAGATGGAGACAAGCCCCACCGCCGACGCCACGCCGTAGCAGTAGCGGCGCACATCGTCGAAGGTTTTGAAATCGGCGGGAAAAGTGTCCGTCAAAACGCCGTCGATTATGTCCTGAATGTAGCACTGGGGAATTTTTCTGCGCTCTATCACGCCGCGCATTTCTTCGGCAAGCGGAGTGAGATTTTCCGCGCCCGCGTAGATTGCGGCTATTTCGTCCTTCCAGCGCATAAGCTCGGCGCGGCGGTATTCCACGGGCTGCGTCTCCCCGTCGGCGATGTCGTCCATGAGGCGGCAGAAGGCGTAGAAAATTTCCATATCCTTGGCGCGGTCGCTATCCATGCAGAAAAACGCGAACGCCAAGTTCGACTTTTTGCGCTCGGCTACGTTGTGCGAGCTTTCCGAAGACTGGCTTTGAAGTTGTCCGGTACTCATACAAGCGATTTGAAAAGGATTTTTATTTTGTCGAATTTTGAAATCGAGGGGCGCACCGCGAGCGTGTCGAAATTCTGCGCGGCTATTTTTGAAAGTATGGCGCGCCCGCCCGCAAGAGTCGCCCTGATTTCAAGCGATAGCGGGAACGGCAGCAGCGACGGAAGCCCGGCGCCCGCGTCGAAAAGCTCCGCAGTGCGCGACACCTCGAACTCGAGAACTTCGCGCAGTTTTTTGCATGCGCTGTCGGCGAAAATTTCCGCCTCCGAAAGTCCGCGCCAGTCGCTCATGGGAATGTAGATTCTGTTTTTTAACTTGTCCACGCTCATATCCTGCCAGAAGTTGGCAAGCTGCAAAGCCGTGCAAATATTGTCGGAAAGCTCGAAGCGGCGGGCGTCGCCGAAGCCGTGGAGCAAAAGCACGAGCCGCCCGACGGGGTTTGCGGAGCGCCTGCAGTAGTCAAGAAGCTCGGGAAAGTCGGCGTAGCGCTTTTTTACTACGTCCTGCTTGAATGCGCTCACGAGGTCGCGAAAGAGCTGCTTGGGAATGGAAAATTCGGCTATCGTGGCGTCGCATGCGGTGAAAATCCAGCGCCAGGACGGGTCGCGCTCGGCGTCGGGGAGGTCGAGCTGCGCCTCGAATTTTTCGAGGGTATCGACGCGCACGGGGTCGTCTTCGGCGATGGTGCCGTGCTGCTCGTCGGCGATGTCGTCGGCGGTGCGGGCGAACGCGTAGACGGCTGCCACGTGCTTGCACAGGCGCTTGGGCACCATTTTTGCCACTGGAAAGTTCTCGTAGTGCGAGTACGCCAGCTGCATGCATTTTCCGTAGGCGTTTGAAAGCGTCGCGGAATCGTCTATATTATCCATTGTCATATATTGGTTGAATGTGATTGTCTATGCCATCTGCCAAGACGGGTCTATCTTCAGCGTATTCAGGTGGGCGGGGCGCAGCGCATCGGGGCGCGCGAATGCAGCAAAGGCAATCATTGCGGCGTTGTCGCCCCTGTATTTGCGTTCGGCTATCAAGAATTTTGCCTTGCTGCGCGCGGCGAGTTTCTCAAAAGTTTCGGCGAAGAGCGAATTGTTCGAGACGCCGCCGCCTATGCCTATGCTCGCGTAGTTGCCGCGCTTTGCAAAGAATTCGGTGCGCAGCCTCAGCTGTTCGACGACCGCATACTGGTACGACGCGCAAATGTCGGGCATTTTTTCCTTCAACTCTTCGGGCGAAAGTTTCTCAAGACGGTAGCGCAGGCTCGTCTTCAGCCCCGAAAAGCTGAAGTCGGGGTCGTCCTCAATCTTCCTGTTTTTGCCGCAGGGAAAAAGGTTTTTGTCCACCGCGCCGCCGCGGGCAATACGCTCGAGCACGGGCGCGCCGGGGTAGGTTATGCCCAAAAGTTTGGCGCCCTTGTCGAGCGCCTCCCCCGCGGCGTCGTCGACGGTTTCGGCAAGGATTCGCAGGTTTTGGCTTTCGTCAAGCTCGAACAAAACGGTGTTCCCGCCCGAGACCGTAAGCCCCAGATGCGGCAGCAGGTTTCGGAAATTTTCGCCGAATTTTTCGGGAGAGGCGGCGTGTATTGATATGAACGGCGAAAACGCGTGCCCCAAGAGATGGTTCGCGCCCAATAGCGGTTTGCCAAGCGACATAGCCAGCGCGCTTGCCGCCGCAACGCCCATTTCAAGGCAGTTGGGAAGCCCGGGGCCCGACGTGGCAACGACTTTGTCGACACTTTCAAGCGGGTAGATTCTGCGGGCTTCGGAAACGAGCACGGGCAGTTTTTTCAGGTGCTGCGAGCTTGCCAAATCGGGGACTACACCGCCGTAAAGGGCGTGCAAATCCACCTGCGAATGAATAAGCGAAAACTCCACGCCCCTGTCGGAATCGAAAACCGAAACCGCGGATTCGTCGCAGGAACTCTCTATTGCCAAAATTTTCATGAAAGCGATATTGCCTTTCTTGTTTCCGCCGCGCCCCTGCATCGGCGGCGCGCGGGCTTCGCGGGTTCGGCTTCGTCGTAGAGGCAGTCGAAACACCCGTCGCGCCTGAACGAAAAGCACGAGCCCCTGCCGACAATTACATGGTCTATAAAACTAAGCGATATGGGTTTGCAAGCTTCCGAAATGCGGCGCGTAAAGCGCAAATCCTCCGCCGACGGGGTCGGGTCGCCGCTGGGATGGTTGTGGGCGAGCGCGAACGACGACGCCCCGCACCTCATTGCAACCTCTATTATGCGCCTGATGTCCACGTTTGCCGAAGAAACCGAGCCCTCTACAAGCCTTACGGAAGAATCGCCGATAATTCTGAGTTTCGTGTCAAGACACAGCATCTCCAGAACCTCGTTGAGCTCTCCGCCTATCCTGCTTTTGAAGTAGTCCACAAGCATTGAAATGGAGGCAATTTCGCGACCCGCCTGCGCGAGGGAGTCGGCGAGATAAAGCGGAACTACATCGTGCAGGAAGCCCAGCATTGCCGCGGTATTTGCACCTATGCCGTCGATTTTTTCAAGCTCTTCGCGCGGGGCGTCGAGAATTCCGCGCAGCCCCGCAAATTCGGCAATCAGGCGCTTTGCCACGGGCTTTACGTCTACGCGCGGAATCAGCAGCGTAAGCAGAAGCTCCACAACCTCGTAGTCGGCAAGGGCGGTAATCCCGCCGGCGGCATAGCGTTGGCGCAGTCTGCCGCGGTGCCCTTCGGGGGAATCGGGCGGAAAATTTTTTGTGCTGCTCTTTGTCATTTTTCTGGGAAATGGTTTATGAAATTTTTGCCGCCGGTTTCGACGGGATTTTTCATTCCCGCAAGCAGGTATTTGCGCGCGGAATCCACGGCGTTTTCAAGCGCAAACCCGCGCGCCAAAAAGGCCGCGATTGCCGCCGAAAGCGTGCAGCCGCTGCCGTGGGTATCGACATTTTCAACGCGCGAAGACTCCCAAACGCGCGCGCCCGCATTGCGGATTTTCAGCACGTCGGTGATTTTGC
>DAVZIV010000066.1:0-6883 GCA_052273125.1 Candidatus Merdousia sp.
AAGACTATGCGCAGGCTCTGGCAATTCTAAGCCGATGAAAATATTCAATCCAATACTTTCAAACTCCGAAGCCTCCGACTTTGAAAAAATTTTTTTCGCCGCGAAAATCCGCACCCAGCGCGAAATAATCGGGGAAGTCGGCGCAAAAATGGCGCGCGAATTTTCGGCGGAATTTCCCGCAAGGAATCGACTGAAACTGCTCGCCGCGCTCGGTTCGGGGCACAACGCCGCCGACGCGCTCGCGTTCATAGCAGCCCTTGCAAAATCGGCGCAGCTAAGCGTCGGGTTGATTATGCCGCCTGCGGAAAAACTCAAACCCCTTACGCGGGAGTTCTTCGGCGCTCTGGAAAACATTCCGCACGAAATTCTCGACTTCCGCCGCGCCGCGCAAACCCGCTGGGACGCTGTTGTGGAAGGGATTTCGGGAATGAGCTACGCGCCGCCGATGCGCCCCGAAATGCGCGAAAAAATCGACCTGTTAAACGGGATTGACGCCGACATAAAAATATCCGTGGACATTCCCGTTGGGTTGTCCGATTCTCCCGCGGGCGGCGATCCGATTTTCCGCGCCGACTTGACATACGCAACGGCAATCGCAAAAAAATGTATTTTTGCAAGTGAAAACAAAAAATATTGCGGACGGATAAGATACATAGACACGGGATTTTTCGACTCTCCGCCGTCTTCGGGCCAATCAGCGCAAAACGCCGCGCAAAAGATAGTCCGCCGAGACGCCCTCGCAGAGCTTTCGCGCCCGAGGGTTTCAAACACCGACAAGCGCAGCTACGGAAAGCTGCTGATTGTATCGGGATCTCAAATGTACGCCGGAGCTGCAATGCTCAACGCATCGGCGGCAATCAGAAGCGGCTGCGGATTCGTATTTTCCTGCATTCCCGAAGAGTTCAAACCCGCCTTCTGCGCAAAAGAGCCCTCCGTAATCTGGCACGGCTGCACCGTCGGAGATTTCGGAGAAATTGCGCTTGAAAATTTTTCCCAAATAAACGCGCTTGCGCAAAATGCAACAGCGCTGCTGTGCGGCTCGGGGCTGACAGATTCGCGGGAAAGCGCCGCGCTCGTTTCGGAACTGCTGAAGGCGAACCCAAATCTGCCCTGCGTGCTGGACGCCGACGCAATAAATCCCGAAATTCTGCAATGTCTAAAAACGCGCAGCGCCCCCGCCGTAGTCACCCCGCACGAAGGCGAATTCCTGCGCATTGCCCCCGACGCCTCCGACGCGTCGCTCATTGACGCCGCGCGTAAATATTCCGCTATAATCGCGCTAAAATCGAACATTACCAGAATCTGCGACGGCGAAAGCATTGCCTATTCCACTCGCGGCTCGCCCGCCCTTTCGCGCGCGGGCAGCGGCGACATTCTCTCGGCGCTAATCGGCGGGCTGATGGCGAATACATCGCTGAATTTCGGCTCGGCGGATTCCCGAAAGGCGCAGGCGGTATGCGCGACGGCGGCGCAGTGGCTGGGGCTTGCAGCAGAAAAAGCCGCCGCCGAGCGCTCCGAAACGGCGCTTGCAACCTCGGACATAATCAACTATCTACACGCCGCACTATGAACGACGACATCAATTTGATAAAACTCTGCGCCATCAAGGATATCGGCGCAATCACGGCGGCGCGCCTGCTGGCGGCGTTCGGCTCTGCGGAGGCAGTCCTCAGCGCGTCGAAAGACGACTTGATGAAAGTCGAAAAAATCGGCGCTAAAACGGCGGAATCAATAATAGATGGCGCTAAAAGCATAGACGCCTCGAAAATGCTCGACGCGCTCAACCGTATCGGTGCTCGCTACATAAGCTTTAAAAATCCCGACTATCCGCGCGATTTGTTGCCCCTGCCCGATCGCCCCATAGGCCTTTATGCCCTCGGAAAGTGCGACCTCTCCGCGCCGTCCATTGCCATAGTCGGCACGCGCAACTGCTCCGTCTACGGGCAGATTGCCGCGCGGAAATTCGCCGCGGCGTTCGCGCGGGCGGGGTTTACGGTTGTGAGCGGAATGGCTCGCGGCATAGACGCGATGGCGCACACGGGCGCAATCGAAGCCGGCGGAAAAACGGTGGCGGTTCTCGGTTCGGGCGTCGACGTAATCTACCCGCCCGATCATATCAATTTGTATCGAAAAATAATAGAAAACGGTGCAGCGATTTCGGAATTTCCCATAGGAGCGCGCGCCGACAGGCAGAATTTCCCAATCCGCAACAGGATTGTGGCGGGAATGACAACCGCCACGCTCGTTGTGGAATCGGACATAAAAGGCGGCAGCATGATAACCGCGCGCGTAGCCGCCGAATACGGCAAAGACGTTTTCGCCATTCCGGGGCGTATAGACAGTGCGCTAAGCAAGGGCTGCAACGCCCTGATTGCCGACGGCGCAATTTTGGCGGCGTCTCCCGAAGACGTTATCAACTACATCAAGTTCGGCGAGCGCGTTAGAATGTCGCTGAAATTCGGGACGAAGAACCGCGCGCCCGTGCAGGCGGACATATTCGACACCCCGCCGCAAACGACACCCGACGGCGTTCAATCCCCGCCAGCGATTCCACCCAGTGCGCCGCAAAAAAATTCCGCAAAAACATCAAAAGCGCCCGAGCCGAACCTCTCGGCTGACGAGCGCAAAATCCTCGAAATTGTCAGGCGGGAGCAGAACGTCCACATAGACACCATAGCCGAACTTTCGGGGCTTGAAGTCCGCAAATGCCTGCCGCTTCTGACGATGTTGGAACTCAAGCGCCTTGTGAAAAAATCCGCAGGCGGTTTTTTCCGCCCCGCAGAAGACTAAGGTCTTCCACTGGCGCAACCGCCCGAAAATGCCGCGAGAACTCCGAACCCAAACGCGCTACACACTCGGCGCGAAAGTGCCAAAACTGCCGAGCGCCCGCGCGCAATAGCAAAACAGCGCACCGCCGCGCATTCGGGCGAGTTCAGGCACCCGCCTATTTTGCGTCGATTGACAGCCAGCGCAAAAGCAGTTCTTTTTGCGCCTCTTGAGAGAGCTGCCAATTTCCGCGCTTTCTGATTCTGGCGCTTAAATCCGAAAGGCACAGCGCCGAAAACACCGACAAATTAAAGCTCTGCGCAAACCCGAGCATATCGACGGAAAATTCCATATCGGCGCATTTGCGCGCGGCGTCGGAAAGCCCCGTAAGCTCAGTGCCCACAAGCACCGCGACGCGCCCGCCGGTCGGAACGTCGGCAAGCGTATGTTTTGCCCCCAAGACCGACGCCGCCAGAAAATATCCGCGCCGCCGCAAATCCTCCAGCGCGCGCGTTGTGTTTTCGACCTCCTCTGGATAGACGTTGTGGTCTTTTGTCATCGAGTTGTTCCAAATGCGCGCCGACGGCGAAGTATGGCGGATTACGTCCTGCCATTTCGACACCCCCGTATCCACGTTGGAACTTATGCGCAGGCGGAATTTGTTTTCTATGAAATGCACCTCCTGCAAGCCGAAGGCGTCGCAGTTGCGCAGGGCGGCGGCGGCGTTGTGCGGCTGGAAAATGTCCTCCAAGACAAGGGTCAAATCAAGGGTTCTGTTGGCGGCGGCGCGGCGCATTTTTTCAAAGCGCGAAGTCGTGATTTTTGCGGCGAGCTCGGCTATGCGTGAATCAATGTCCATATTACAATTCGTGGTTGGGGCGCGCGCAGAGATTGTCGTAGCCTCCGCAGTTGAATTTGCGGCCGGCGTTTTCGCCGAGCAGGCATTCGTCGCAGACGCGCAAAAGTTCGTCCATACCCTCGGCGCGGCGCATTTTGCGCAGAAAGCCGCCTTCGGAATCCACACCGACAGCCGCAAAATTCAGAAACTTTTTCAGGCGCGAATCGCCGTGCTTTATTTTCGGCGAGTGTTCGAGAACGTTGGCGGCAAGGGCGTCGATGTATTTGCGCAAGTCGGCAAGAGTGGGCTCGAACGCCTTTTCGCCGCGCAGCAACTGCGATATCTGCAAAAATATCCACGGATTTCTCACCGCGTGCCGCCCAATCATAACACCGCTGCATTTTGTAGTTTTGGCAATTTCAACAGCCCTTTGCGCGGTGGAAATGTCGCCGTTGGCGATGACGGGAACGGGCGATATTTCGGCGGCGCGCGCGATTTTTTGGTAGTCAACGCAGCCGCGGTAAAGCTGTTTGACGGTTCTGCCGTGCACGGTGACAAAATCCACGCCGCAGTCAACAACAGTTTTGAAAATGTCAAAAAAGGCGTCGGAGGAATCGAAGCCCAAGCGCATTTTCGCCGAGAGGCTGCCGCGCCATTTGGCGCGCATGGTCTTGAGAATCGACTCTATTTTTTTTGCGTCGCGCAACAGCCCGCCGCCGACGTTTTTGCGGTAGATTTTGGGCGCGGGGCAGCCGATGTTGAGGTCGAGCATTGTGATTTGCGAGTATTGCGAAAGCTCGTCGATTGCCTTTTCAATGTAGTATTCGTCCTCGCCGATGAACTGCGCCGCCACGGTTTTGCCAGCGGGGCGCGAGAGCGCCGCCTGCAAAACATCGGGGTCAAGGCAGTAGTATTCGTGGATTCTGAAATATTCCGCCATAAAAAAGTCTGGCGCGCCGCAGGAGGCTACAATGCCCATAAAGCCCGCGTCGGTGATGTCCTGCATCGGGGCGAGGAACGATACGAAGTCGCCTTTGGCAAAGGGAGGCATTTTAAAGGCGCGGAGATTCGCGCATTTCCGCGTACATTTTCGACGCGTCGGGAAGGCGCGCCAGAAGCTGGGCGTCTATGAAAATGGGCGCGCCGCTTCTAAGGGCAAGCGGAACGGCGTCGCTGGGACGCGAGTCTATTTCGGAAATGCGGTTGTCGAAAGCCTCGTTCAGCGAAAGCGTGGTTCTGCAATAGAATATGCCGCCGTTTTCGTTGAAAAAATCCACGCGGACAACCATGCATCCGACGGAATCCAAGCACGCGCTGAAAAACTCGAAAGTAGTGGGGCGCTCGCAAACTTCGCCGCTGATGGCGAGCTTCAGGACGTCGAATTTGGAGAAGTCCATATTTATTGCAAAAATCTTGCGCGAAGCCTTCAGGAAAAGCGTACAGCCGCACACCGACGGAACTACGTCCAGCGGAATGACTGAAATATATTCGCTTTCGTCCATGTCAAAAATTGGTGTGTATTTTCAAAATCGGCGCAAGTGTTGCGGTAAAAGCCGATATTCGCCCGACGGAAACGCCCGCATGCGCAAAAAATCCGCAATCCGCCAAAAACACAAAAACTTTCGGGAACGCTCCGAAAGTTTTTGCGGCAAATAGCTGAAAGGCTATTTCGCCAGCTTGGCTGCCTGTTTTGCCAAACGGCTCTTTACGCGCGCTACCTTGTTGGGGTGGACGATACCGTTCTTGGCGGCCTTATCCATAGCCGAAGCCAGAGCGGCGCCCGATTTCTTAAGAGATTCGGCGTCTGCGCTGTTGGCAGCTTCCTTTGCCAAAGTCTTGATACGGCTGCGAACCGTGCGGTTCTGGGCTGTGCGTGTAGCCGTTCTGCGAATGTCTTTCTTTGATGATTTATTATTTGCCATAATTGTTTGTTTTGTGTATAAAAATTTCTATATTAAACGCGTTATCAAAAAGATTTTCGGGCGTTTTGCAATAAAAATTTATCCGTTTTTTGCGTTCGGGCGAAATTTCCGCGCAAAGCGCGCAAAAATGACCGATTACCCCGCCCCCTGCGCGACTTTCCCGAAAATTCCAGAATTTCAAGCCGCACAACCTCCGTGCGGTTTGCCGCCGCGGCGATGCATTCAAGCCCATTTTGCACAGTGAAAATAAATGCACCCGCGGCTGTCGTCGAAAACAAAGTCCGGCGGCACGCCGTATGCCGCCTGCGCACCGTCCGCAGCCGCATTATCGACGAGCGAAAGCACCCCGTATTCCGCAGTAGAGAGCAGTTTCAGCGCCGAAGATTCGTCCAAAGCCCTGTCTTTGCGCCTGATTTTCGATATTTCGCACTTCGTCGCCGCCAAGTCAAAAACTGCCGATTTAGTTTGTCAATACAAACGCCGCCGATATGTTCGCGCATTTGCAATATGTGCTTGACTTGTAAATCCGCAAAATTTAAACTCAAAATTCTATGGATAAAAAACTGTCTTATATGGGGAACGCCTTTGCATCTCTCTTTGCATCCGCGGCATTGTTTCTGGCTTGTTCCTCCGCCTGCGCCAACGACGGCAAGGCGGTTTCGCCGAGCAAAACCGACGACGGCCGCCCATTCGGCGTCTGCTCCCACCCGTTCGCCCCGCGCGAAATCAACATACGCGAACCGCTCTTCGACAAAATGCGCGAGGCGGGCGTACAGTGGCTGCGCACCGACTTCGTCTGGGGAATAATCGAGCGCAAGAAAGGCGAATACAACTTTAAAATCTACGACGAAATTGTCGACGCCCTCGCAGCGCGAAACATCAAAGTGTTGGGTATCATCACTGGCGGACGCCACAAGCAGTTTTATATAAACAAGGAAGACCGCCAAGACTGGCTCAACTACATTGCAGCAACGGTGGAACACTTCAAGGGCAGAGTTTCGCACTGGGAGATCATCAACGAACACGACATCGGAAAGCTAAACGACCGCGAGTTTGCCGCCGAGTACGGCAGGGCGCTCAAGGCGGCATGCCAGACAATCAGAAAAACCAATCCCGACGCCACAATTCTCTACGGCGGACTTGCCGGAGTAGACAAAGGCTACATAGAGACGACCCTGAAAGAATGCCCCACTGGAAATTTCGACGTAATGAATTTCCACAGCTACCCCGCACCGAGACCGCCGGAGCCCCTGCTTGAAAACCGCATAAAAACAATGGAAGAGGCAATGGATAACTGCGGCGGGCGCAAACCCATTTGGACTACCGAAATAGGAGCGACCACACCCAATCAGGTATC
>DAVZIV010000067.1:0-6852 GCA_052273125.1 Candidatus Merdousia sp.
GCAGGACAACGGCGCGGCGGCTGCCAATACTGGCGCTGCTGCCACTCAGCAGGCGGTTGCGGCTCAGCCTCAGGAAACTCCCGCCGAAAGCCTTGCCGACCTCAAACTCGGCTCCAAGGTTCTCGACAAGTTCTCCGCTTCCGTAACGGTTGGTTATGAATCCGAATACGTTTTCCGCGGTATCAGAAACGCGGGCGACTCGGTAAATCCGCAAGTTGACTTGGGCTACGATTTCGGCGCAGGTTTTGCCGCCTACATCGGCTACTGGGGCAACTACGAAGTTGCAGGCAGCGCCGACAAGATGGAAGAGTCCGACCTCTATGCAGGCATTACCTACACCATCAAGAACATCACTTTCGACGTGGGCGTAATCAACTACATCTACCCCGAAGCAGACTCCGACGAATGGGAATGGAAGGCCGCCGTCAGCTATGACACGACTGACCTCTTGGGCGACTTCAACGTATGCCCCTCTTTCGCGTACTTCTACAACAACAAGTACAATGTAAACACATTTGAAGCGGGTCTCTCCTACTCGGCTCCCGTTATGAAGTGGATCAACGGCGACAACTGGCTTACGCTCGACTCCTCCGTTGTTTACGGCTTCATCTGCCGCGAAGGCTACAACAGTCAGGCTGGCGACTACAGCTACTTCCAGGTTAAGTCCGACGTAGTGGTTTCCATCACAAACTACTGTTCTTTGTCGCTGGGTATCCGCTACTCGTTGGCTTCCTCCAACTCCCAGTACTGGAATGACGGTGCTTATGACGGCATCAACGAATGCGGTTCCTACCTCTGGTTCGGCACGGCAGTTTCGTTCGGCTTCTAATTTAAAGATTAGAACTTAAAAAAAGTCTCCGTTCAATATTGAGCGGAGACTTTTTTTTGGGGCGCGTGAAATTGAGTTGATACGGCGTTTTGCGCAAATATTCACGCCTCGCCGTACTTTTAGTACTGTCTCGGCGTTCTTATTTGGCAAAGCCGCCGTCTGAATCTCAATTTGACGCGCCCGCAAAATTACTACACGAAATAAATATAAAATTTTTGTCCATTCACGGCGAGGTGTTCCATTTTCACGAAACGCCGTATCAAGCCAATTTCACACGCCGCAAACCTAAAGCTTCTTTCCGCCCCTCACCAAATACTTCTTGTTCTTGTGTGATTTGGCTAAAAGTTTTTTCAGCTTCGGTCTGTCCGCCACCGCCACAATATAACCTACGCATTCGGGGAAGCCGCAGCGGCAGGGGTGGTCGAGAAAATGTTCGAGCGCGTAGCCGTAATTGTAGAGAATTTCCTCTCCCTCGGCTATGTCGCGCGTGGCGTAGAATTTTATAGTGCCGCCGTCGTTTACGGCTTCGGCGTTCGTGCGGCAGGCGTGGTTTATGTACTTGGCGTCGTTGTAGGCGAAATTGCCGTCGATGTCGAAATTTTCGTCAAGCTCGAAAATGTAGACACTGCCGCCGCCGCTTTTTTTCGCGGCGGCTTCGTAGGCGAGCCCGCGTCTGTTGGATTCTTCCTTGCCGATTTTTTCGCCCAAATACTCCAAAATGAATTCTCCCTTTTTTATCGGGGCTGTCGCAAACACGCCGTTGCCGTGAATGGGCGACTTGCGCACTTGGTACTTTGTGGCGCTACTTTTTTTCGGGGAATTTGGCATTGCGCACGTCGTCTATGAATTTTGCGTAGGCGTCTGAAACCGTCGCGGTGAGGTCGGCGTATTGCTTTGCGAATTTCGGCGGGTTCTGCGAAAGCCCGAGAACGTCAGTGAAGACGAGAACCTGACCGTCGCATTCCGCGCCAGAACCTATGCCGATTGTCGGAACGGACACCGCGCGCGAGACTTCCGCGGCAAGCTGGGCGTCGGTCATTTCCATCACAATGGCGAACACGCCTGCGGCTTCGAGCGCTTTTGCGTCACGCATGATGCGCTCTTTTTCCTCTTCGGTTTTGCCGAATTTTCTGTACCCGCCCAAGCGCAGAACCTGCTGGGGTTCAAGCCCTATGTGCCCCATGACGGCAATGCCCGCGTCTACGAGCTTTGAAATTTTCTTCGCCATTTTTTCGCCGCCCTCTATCTTCACGGCGTCCGCGCCCGACTGCTGCACGAGACGCACGGCGGCATCGAGGAGGCTGTCGAACTTTCTATGGGCGACGGCGAAAGGCATATCGGCGATTACCAGCGCCGACTTCGTTGAGCGGGCGACTGCCGCCGTGTGGTGCGCCATCATATCGAGCGTGACGGGTACGGTGCTGGAAAAGCCCAGTGTCGTGTTGCCGACCGAGTCGCCCACCAAAATCATATCGACGCCCGCGTTGTCGGCGAGGGTTGAAAATATGCTGTCATAGGCGGTGAGCATTGCCAGTTTGCGCGCGCCCTTTGCCGAAATTATGGTCTTTACCGTGTTTTTCATTGGAACAATTTGATTTTTTTTAGAAGTTTTACGGGGTTTTCAACCGCGGTTTCGCCGAAGAATACGGACATTAAATCGCAGTCGGGCTTGGAGATTTTTCCCGAAATTTTAAACGGGCGCGTCTGTTTGTAGCCGTCGGTGTCGGACATTGCGGCGAGGGCGTCGGTGCGCGCAAGCAGGCTTACGAGTTCGGGATTTTTCGTGTAGGCGCATGTTTGAATGTCTATTTCCCAGTCGGCAAGCGGGGCGTCGGGGTTGAAATAGATCACGCCTTTTTGCGTTTTAAAGGCGAGCTCGTTGCCGGAAAATTCCGCCGCGGCGATGTTGAAATTGAGGTCTGCGGCGCGCTCTATTTTTATTTTTGCGGAGTCGAAATTCACGTTTCTGAACTTGTCGGCAACGGCGGTGTATTTGTCTACGGAGTCGTTCTTGAGGAACGCGTTGACGAGCTTTGCCGCCGACTGCGCCGCCGAGATTGCGCGCCCCATATCGGTGCTGTCGCGCAGCAGGTGCAGCGTGCCGCCGTCGCTCGACGCCGTAGCCGAGCCCGTGGCGCGCCTGAAGAGCTCTCCCGCGTTCGCGCCTTCGCCCGAGAGCGAAATTTCGGCGTTGAAGATGCCGTTTATCATGGGGGTTTGCGAAATTTTTGCGGGGTCGAATTTCTTCAGAGCAATTTGCGTTTGCGCGAATTTGTACGGCTTTGCCGCCGCTGCGTCGAAGGATACTTCGAGCGCGCCCGAGAGTTTCCCGCCGAGGATTTCCGCGGCTATGTCTTGGATTTTGAGCTGCGTCTGTGTTGCCGAAATTTTTGCCGCAAAATTTTTAAGCGGCGAATTTTGTCCGACGGCAAGCTCGCCGATTTTTGCCGAAATCGCGGCGTTTTTGCCTGCAAACCAGAACGCCTTTTCGTCTTTTTGCGCGGCGGCAGCGGCGGGCACCCCACCGTTTTTCGGAGCGGCAGAGACGGCGGTTTTTGCGTTCGGGTTTGAAAATGCCGACGCCAAAATTAAAACGTCGTCTGCGAGGATTTTTCCCGCCCGTACTTCCGCCGTCAATTCGTCGGCGTTTTTCGCCTGCGCGGAAATGTCGGAGGCGCCGCGCACAGAGTTTATCTTTACGTCGGCGCCGCCCGAGAGGATTTCGCCAAGCGAGGCGTTTGCGGAAATTTTCAGGCTTTCGATTTCTCCGCCCGTTGAAAGCACTGCCAAATTGGTAATTTTGATGTCGGCGTTTGCGGCGTTGTTTTTGAATTCGGCGCCAACGCTTGCGGTTGCGCGCGCGATGTTGTCGAACCTTTCAAGCGCGGGCTGTTTGAAGAGCGGCTTTAGCTGCATTTGCGCCGAAAGTTTTGCGGTGCTTAATTTGAAGCCGCCGTCGGCGCTTGCCGCCGCCGAAATGTCGGCATTGCAGCATTCGACTGCGCCTGATTTCACCAATACTTTTGCGTCGTCGAGAGCGAACGAGCGCGCCGCTGTGTCGGCTTTGATTTTCGCCGATATTTCTGCGGAAATTCCGCGCAAAAGCTGCGCGCCGTCTCTTGTAAAAGAGGCGTCTTCGACGGCGAATTCGACATCGGCGGAAACGTCTTGGGCGTAGATTTTCGCGTCGGCGTCGGCGGAGATGTCGGCGGCGTCGAAGCCGTTTGCAAAGGGCTTAAACGGCGCGAACGGGAATTTTTTTGCCTTCAATTTTACCGAAAAATCCTTTGCGAATTTCGATTTTTTTATGTCGAAAACGGGCGTTCCGTCCACTTTCAACTCGAGGGCATTTTCCGAATTTCCGTCCGAGATTTTTACTTTTGCCTCCGAAATTTCAAGTTGCTCTGCGGAGATTTTCGCGGCGAAGTCCGCGTCGGCGCACAGCAGCACTGCTGCGTTTGACGAAACCGAATTTATGCAGTAGAGGACGGGGTTTAACTCTCCAGAAATCTTCGCCCTGCATTCCGTGTTCGAGCCGTCTGTTTTTGCCCTTATTTGGGCGGCGAGGCTCTTGCCGTCAACCTTTGCCGACTCCATTTTGACTTCGGTTTCAACGGTGTTGTCGGGGAGTCGGAGCATTTCGCCGGAGACGAAAAGCGTGAGATTTTCAAAAATTGTCTGTCCGTTTTTTGCAAATCTTGAGCGCTCGATATTCGCGTTTTGGGGCGTGGAAATTTTGACGGTGCCGTTCGGTGCGGCGGCTATGTCGAAGACGGCGGAAATGTTTTGCGCGCCGAATTCGGCGTCTTTGATGAATGCGTTGACGAGCTTTGCGGGCACTGCGAGCGTGAGCGCACCGCAGGGCAGGAGTTTGTCCGCGGGCATTGCCGAAATGTCGAGCTTTTCGCCGCGCTTGAACGCGTAGCCGAGCACGGGGAATGAATCGACTTGCGCCGAAGCCTCCACATTGCCGGAAAGCAGGCAATTTCCCTTTGCGGAAATGTCGCCGTTTAGCGAGAACGCGCAGGTGTCTATGGGGGTGGCGTAGGTTTTCTTCAAGCCCGAAACTTCGGCGGTCGCCAAAATTTTGCCCTTGTATTCCCGAGTGTCGAGGTTGAACGCGGTCTCTGCGAAGAGTTCCACGGCGGCTTTGGGGAGTTTTATCCCGAGTGATTTTTCAAACTTTGCAAAATTTGCGGAATCGAGCTTGAGTTTGCATTTCTGCACGCCCGAGAGATTTTGGGTTTAGGGTTGTCGTGGCGGCGAGAATTTCCGCGCCGCTTTCGGTGATTTTTGCGTTGAGAATTTTGCCGAGCTTGACGGCGGAAAGCTTGAGGTCGAGGCTCGGCTCTCCGGAATTTTTCGCGGAGGCGTCCATTCTGAATTCAAGCCTGTTTTGTGAGGCGAAAACGTCGCGCAGCGAAAGCGCCGCATGCGTTGTACGCCCCGCGGCTATGAGGTCGGCTTCGGCGTCGAATTCCCGAATTTCAATGTCGAAGGGCAGTGCGAATTTCTTTGCGTTTTGCCCTGCGGATTTGTCCGATTTTTCGGGGGCGGGCGTATGAGCGGCTTTCGCCGCGGGGTCTGTCTCCTTTATTTCAAGGACGGCGTTTTTAAGCTCGCCCGAAAATTTCAGCTTTTTGCCAAGCAGCGCCAGCGGCGAGTATTGCAGATTCAAATCTCCGCGGAAGCTTCCCGACGGGGTGTCGAATTTCGCGCCGCGGATTTTTACCGACGTGAAGCCGGTGTCGAGGCTTTCGACGCTACCCGAATATTTTTCAAGCGCGGCGTTTGCGGCCTTTGTCTGCAGCGCGGGGTTGAGCAGCGCGACTATCGCGGCGGCAAAGAGTGCGACTGCGGCGGCGAGGACGGATAACAGAATTTTTTTCATAGTCAATCTCCCGTTATTTTATCGAATAATTCCTTTTTTATAAAGACGTTTAAAATGGTGTTTTTGCGCAGCCCGAACATGTCGCCGACGTACTTTTTACGGTCGAATTTTTTCAGCGTTTCGGGTGCGGCGAAGGCGTCGGTAATTATTACCTCGAATATGTCGAGATTTTCCGGCGGCGTCTGCCAGAAGCCGGCGTTGGGCATGTTGCGCATCGCCCACGGCAGCGGCCACGGCGACACCCTGCCGACAAACGCCACGGGAATGTCGGCGCCGTATTGCGAAAACTTTGCGCACTGTGCAAGGCGCGCTTCGAGATTTTTTTCGTCGCGTACGGTGTGCGAATATATCAGCGGGTTGCGCGGGTCGTCGGCGAATCTCTCCGCTGCGTTGCGCGACATTTTATATTGAGGAACGAACGCCGCCGCAACCAACGCCAGTGCGGGAATTGCAAACCGCGCCCGCAGAGAGAGAATTTTCGCCAGCGCATAGCCTGCGGGCACGCACATTGTTGCAGTCGGGGCAAGCAGCAGCCACGGCGTTTTGTATTTTATGAAACTTAAAATTAAAATTTGCACCAGCGCCGCCACGGCGAAGAATGCGGCGGCGTCCGCGCCCCTTTCGCGCCTGTTTGCAAACGCCCAAACGCTTCCGATGAGCGCGAGCGCGGTTGCAAAATATCCGCCGAAATACGCGCCGCCGCTTTTTTGCCAGAAGAGGAGCTTTGCGTAGAAGAGACCATCGCCTGCGAGGTCGGCTGAATCCGCCTTTGAGAAGAAGTGTACGAAATAGCTTTTGAACGCGTCGGCAACGCCGCCGAAGTTTGTCCCGAAAGACGAATACAGCGGCACGAGCACTGCGGCAAAGCCCGCGATGGCGGCGAATGCCCAAAACGCGCACCGTTTCGGCGATAGCGCCTTTTGCGCGCCGCCGGCGTTTTTAAAAAGAATTTTTACGGAGAGAGCCGCCGCGAATATCGCCGCAAAGGCTATCACGGAAGTCTCCTTGCAGCACTGCGCCGCGCCCGCGGCAAGACCCACCGCCGCCGCGTTTACCGCCGACGGTTTTTTCACGAAGAAAAGCGCCGCCGCCGTGCACAGCAGGCACGCGAGGGCAAAAAGGATTTCGTGCA
>DAVZIV010000068.1:0-6765 GCA_052273125.1 Candidatus Merdousia sp.
ATGTCGCCGGAGGACTCGCCCGAGTGTTTCGTCAGGGACACGCTCGAGGCGGGCGCGGGCGAAAACTGCCCCGAAGTTGTGCAGCGCCTCTGCAACGACGCTTCGGGCGTAGTCAAAAAGCTCGAGGCAATCGGCATTGAATTCGACAAAAAGCCCGACGGTTCGTACGATATGCTGCGCTCGCTCGGCTCGACATACCACAGAGTCGTCCATTACAAGACGCTCACGGGTGTAACGGCAATGGGCAAATATAAGGAAACCCTCAAACAGCGCGGCGTTGAAATCAAAAAAATACGCATTGTAAAGCTCTTTGATGTCGGCGGCGCAATAGCGGGCGCGCTGGGCTTTGAAGACGGCAACCCCGTGTTTTTCAAAACGCCTTGCGTGGTGCTTGCCACCGGCGGCGCAGCGGGACTTTTCGGCTTTTCAACGTGGACTAAAATGCTGCAGGGCTCGGGCTACGCAATGGCGGCCGACTTGGGCGCAAAGCTCACAAGCCTAAAACGCGTGCAGTTCGAGCCGTGCGTTACGGTCTACCCCGAAAAATTCCGCTCGTTCCCGATAATCACGACAATGCTTTTCGAGGGCGCAAAGCTCATCGACGCAAAGGGGCGTTCGGTTCTGCCCGAAGGGGCTAAAATACCGTCGAAGCGCGGTCTTTCCGAAATGATTGCCGCGGCGGTCGCCGACGGCGGAGACTGCGGACACGGCGGTGTATGGTTCGATTTTTCGGGCGTTGACGAAGGCCTTTTCGAGAGAAAATACCCGGAATACTACCGCAAATTGCGCCCGCTGTCGGCAGACTACAAAGACTTGCGCGTAGAGGTCAAACCCGCCGCTCACACGACGCTCGGCGGAATAAAAATCAACCGCAACGCCGAAACGTCGGTTCGCGGACTTTTTGCCGCGGGCGAGGCAAGCGGCGGCGTCCACGGGCGCGACAGAATCGGTGGCAACGCGGGTCTTGAAATCTTCGTCTTCGGCAACGCCGCGGGCGAAACGGCCGCGAAGTTCGACGGCAACGCCGCAGACGCCCTGCCACAATGCCAAGCCGTGCTCGACGCGGTGAAATCGGGCACAGCCGACGCAAAAGACTACCTGCAAAAGCTCGGAAAAATCCTCGACGACAACGCGGGCGTCTACCGCACCGCGCAGGATTCGCAAAACTGCAAGCGCGAAATTGCCGCGCTCGAAACGCAGTTTGAAAAAAATCCCCCGAAGGATACCGAAGAGTACTTCGTCTGCAAAAACGCATTCGCAGCGGCGGAAATGCTTGCGCAGTTTTAAACTGAAGAACAGACGCAAAAACAAGACGGAGACCTCCCGAAGAAGCCTCCGTTTTTTTGTGCCCGATATTTTTCGCACGCCAATTCGACGCATTTTTACAGCGCCCAAGCCTATTAGCGGCGCGGCAACAGACCTCACAAAAAACGGCAGCGCGCCCAAAAGAGCCGAGCCCGTTCCCGCATTTTCGCGCTGGCTATCCAATACAATAGCCGCCGCGGTCGCGGCAATGCCGAAGAAAAACATCATCGCAAACAGGGTTGTTTCAACCGCGCAAATGCCGAAATCCGCACAAATAAAAAATGCTCCCGCAATAATCGCAAAAAAACGCGCAAACTCCAGCCCCGAATACTTGTCGGCGGAAATAATGACAAATAAAACAAAATCAGCCCTCTTCATAAAATGGTTCATTGTCCACAACAAGAGCGCGGTTTCAAGCCTTTGTACCACGATTATAATTGACAACTCCAAAGCCGAAAATAGATTTTTTAGCCATTGAGAATGCGCCATATGCGAACCAACATCCACATAATAAGCCACCCGATAATATCCGACAAGCTCGCCCGCATGCGCGACGCCGATACGCCGTGCCCCGAGTTCAAACGTCTGGCGCACGAAGTCTCCCTCTTCCTCGGCTACGAAGCCTCGCGGAACACCGCCCTCAAAGACGCCCAAACCCAAACGCCCCTCGAGCGAACCGACGTAAAGCGCATCGGCGAAGACGTCTGCATTGTGCCGATTCTGCGCGCGGGAATGGGAATGCTCGACGCCATGCTTGCCATTTTCCCCGAGGCACGCGTCGGACACTTGGGAATGTACCGCGACCACGAAACGCTCAAACCCGTCGAATACTACTGCAACCTGCCCGAAAACCTTTCAAAGACAACCGTCTACATAATCGACCCGATGCTTGCAACCGGCGGCAGCGCAATTTGGGCGGTAGACGCCGTGAAAAAGCGCGGCGCAAAACGCATAAAATCCGTAAACATTTTCGGCGCGCCCGCGGGGCTTGAGGCTCTTTCAAAGGCGCACCCCGACGTTGAAATATACCTCGGCGCGCTCGACCGCTGCCTCAACGAAAACGGCTACATTCTCCCAGGGGTAGGCGACGCAGGCGACAGAATTTTCGGAACTCTCTAAAACGTCCCGACCGCGCCGAGTGGTTGGTTCAAATAAAAATTTCCCTATACAAATAAAGTAGAAAATAATAAACAAATATATGAAAAAATACACGACTACGGCACTTCTGGCGATGCTCGCCGCGCTTTCCGCCTTTGCCCAAAGGTAGACGCAAAACCTGCGCGACTGGAAGTTCAACATTGGCGACACCCCCGACGCGCAGGCGCAGGACTTCGACTGCTCCCATTGGGAGTCCGTCCGCGTTCCGCACGACTGGGCAATAGGCAAGCCCTTCGATATGAACATGGATATTCAGTACGTGAAAGTCGAAGCTGACGGAGACAAAACCTACAAGCTGCGCACGGGGCGCACAGGCGCGCTGCCCTGCTTCGGTATCGGCTGGTACAAAACGCAATTCGACCTGCCCGAAAACCTCGACGGCAAGCGCGTATTTTTGGAATTCGACGGCGCAATGAGCAACGCAACAGTCTACATAAATTCGCAGTTGGCGGGAGAACGCCCCTACGGATATTCGTCGTTTTCAATAGACGCCACAAAATTTGTAAAGGCGGGCAAGAACCAAGTAGCAGTGCGCCTCGACAACAAGGAGCAGTCTTCGCGCTGGTATTCGGGCGCAGGGCTTTACAGATTCGTGCGCCTCGTAATAAAAGACGCAACGCACATCAAGTACAACGGCGTTTACGCAACGACCCCGAAAATTACAAACGACGCCGCAACGGTAAAAGTATCCGCGGAAATCGAAAACGCCGACGGGGCGACCGTCGAAAACAGGATTTTCGACGCAGACGGCAAACTTGTAGCCGAGTCGAAAACACCCGCGGGCAAAGACGCCGTTCTCGAAATTAAAAAGCCAAAACTCTGGGCGCCCGAAACTCCCAATCTCTACACGCTGAAAACCTCCGTCAAAAAGAGCGGCAAAACCGTGGACGAAGTATCAACGCGCATAGGCGTGCGCACCATAAGCTTCTCGGCAACCGAAGGCTTCAAGCTCAACGGCAAATACACGCAGCTTAAAGGCGTCTGCCTGCACCACGACCTCGGACCAATCGGCGCGGCGACAAACGTTTCGGCAATCCGCAGGCAGTTCGAAATTCTCAAGGAAATGGGCTGCAACGCAATCCGCACGACGCACAACCCGCCTTCGCCAGAATTTCTCGACCTCTGCGACGAAATGGGCTTCCTTGTAGAAGCCGAAGCATTCGACGAATGGAAGCACGGCAAAAACAGGAACGGCTATTGGCGTTATTTCGACAAGTGGGCAAAACGCGACATTACAGATTTTGTAAAGCGCGACCGCAACCACCCCAGCATAATCATCTGGAGCGCTGGCAACGAAATGCCCGACATTGTAAAACCCGACGGAATAGACACGGCAAAAATGCTTGTGGACACCTTCCACAAACTCGACGCCACGCGCCCCGTGACGGTCGGCATCAACTACGGTCAGGTTTTCAGCCGCAAATTCAACGGAAAATTTGCAAGAATTTTCGACGTTGTGGGTGTCAACTACAACCCGTGGGCGTGCCGCGACACAATTCCGAAGCTTTTTTCGGATATGATTGTTCACGGCAGCGAGACCGCCTCCACGGTAAGCTCGCGCGGCATATACCACCTGCCGCTTAAAAAATATCCCGCAGACATCATAATAAAAAGAAAAATGGCGTTCAGCCCAGACTACCAAATGTCGAGCTTCGACACCGAAGCCCCGACGTGGGCGCAAATTCCCGACGAGCAATTCCTCGTGATGGACGTCAACAAAAAGCTCCTCGGCGAATTCGTCTGGACGGGCTTCGACTATCTCGGCGAGCCCACGCCGTTCAACGGGGGAACGCCCGCGCGCAGCTCGTATTTCGGAATAGTCGATTTGGCGGGTTTCCCGAAAGACCGTTTCTATTTCTACCAGTCGCGCTGGAGCGAAAACGCAAAAGTGCTGCACGTTCTGCCGCACTGGAATTGGGAGGGGCGCGAAGGCAAACCGATTCCCGTAATCTGCTACTCCAACTTCCCCGAAGTCGAAATATTCGTAAACGGAAAGTCGTTCGGCAAGCGCAGACTCGACCCGAAATCAAAAGAGCTGATGAAGCGCTACCGATTCATTTGGGACGAGGTTCCCTACGAGGCGGGCGAACTCAAAGCCGTAGCCTACGACGCATCGGGCAAAAAAGCCGCCGAGAAAATAGTAAAGACTGCGGGCGAACCCCACGCCGTCAAAGCGGAAGCGAAGTACTCAAAACTTTCGGCAAATCCCGACGAACTCGTGTTTGTGGAGTTGTCGGTAGTGGACAAAGACGGCAACTTCTGCCCGACTGCAACGCCGATTATCTTCGTGAAAGTGGAGGGCAACGGCAGGCTGGAAGCCCTATGCAACGGCGACGCAACCGACCAAACCGCGTTTTCGTCGAACTATATGAAGGCATTCAGCGGCAAGCTTCTTGCGGTTATCCGCCCGAACGGAAAGGCGGGAAAAATCAAAATCAATACAATCAGCTGCAACTTAAAACCGGCATCGCTTAATATTGACGTAAAATAACAGCAAATGTTGCCAAATGACAAATCCGCCGCCCGACAAGGCAGGCGGATTTTTTTGCAAACGCGCAACCGGGGCACTGCGGCGGTTAAAAAGCGTTGACATATGCGCCCAATCGGATAGCGTGGCATGGAATTTTTTTATACAATTATGGTATCCGATATGTCCATCATCGAAGGCCTTTGCAAGCGCAGAGGGTTCATATATCGCTCGTCCGAAATCTACGGCGGCCTCAACGGATTTTTCGACTACGGCCCGCTGGGCGTCGAACTCAAAAACAACATCAAGCAGGCTTGGTGGAACGACTTCGTCCACGGCAGGGACGACATCGTAGGCCTCGACGCCTCCATCATAATGCATCCCAACGTATGGCGCGCCTCGGGACACGTCGCGGGCTTCTCGGACCCTATGGTTGACTGCAAGGAATCAAAATTGCGTTTCCGCGCAGACCAAATCTATTTTGCCGAAGTCAAAGTAGGCGGCGAAACAATCGGCTACGTCAGCGTTCTCGAAGACGAATCAATGCAGAAAGAGGCGGAAAAGAAAGCCCACGAACTCAAGCGCAAAAAGGCGGTTCAGGGAGAGCTTGAAGAAATAGTCCTCAAAAACTATATGGACGCCAAGCCCTTCGAGTACGACCTCATTCCCTCCCCCGCCACGGGCAACGTCGGCACGCTCACCCCGCCGCGCGACTTCAATTTGATGTTCCAAACCTACGTCGGCGCAATGCGCGACGAAACTGCAGTTGCCTATCTGCGCCCCGAAACAGCACAGGGCATTTTCGTAGACTTCAAAAATATTTGCGACACCACCCGCGTAAAAGTTCCCTTCGGCATAGCGCAAATCGGCAAGGCTTTCCGCAACGAAATTACGCCGCGCAACTTCATCTTCCGCAGCCGCGAATTCGAGCAGATGGAAATTGAATATTTCATCTCACCCGAAGCCGACTGGAAAAAACTCCACAGGGAATGGATTGACGCGTGCAAAAAATGGTTCGTCTCAATCGGCCTGCCCGCCGACGAGCTTGCCGAAGATGTCCACCCGCAGGAAAAATTGGCGCACTACGCAAAGGCGTGCACCGACATCACTTTCCACTTCCCCCACGGCTTGCAGGAACTTCAGGGCATCGCAGTGCGCGGCAATTTCGATCTCACGCAGCACCAGAACGCCTCAAACAAGAACCTTGAATACTTTGACGAAAACCTCAAGCAGAAGTATCTCCCGCACGTAATCGAGCCGTCTCTCGGCGTCGACCGCACGTTCCTCGCCGTTATGACGGCCGCCTACACCGAAGACGAAGTCCCCAACGACAAGGGCGTTGCCGAAAAGCGCGTAGTGCTCAAATTCAGCCCCAGAATTGCCCCGTTCAAAGCGGCGGTATTCCCGCTTGTCAAAAACAAGCCCGAACTTATGGAAGCCGCACAGAACCTCTACAACAGGCTTCGACGCCGCTGGAATGTGTTCTTCGACGCCGCTGGGGCAATCGGCCGCCGCTATCGCCGACAGGACGAAATCGGCACGCCTTTCGGCATAACCGTAGACTTCCAGACGCTCGAAGACGGCACGGTAACACTTCGCGACCGCGACACGACAAAGCAGGTGAGAATGGGCATTCCCGAACTCACCGCACATCTCTCCGACATCATCGACGGCACCCTATAAAAAACGCGCGATGACGCGCCCGCTCGGCGGGGCGCAGGTGCGCTTCCTTTCTGTGGCGCACGGATTTTTGCGAAGGAAAAATATTTCCGCCGCTTTGTCAGTGAAAAAAGTTTAAGTTTTATAAAAAAAGATATAAGGCGTTTATTAAACGC
>DAVZIV010000069.1:0-6737 GCA_052273125.1 Candidatus Merdousia sp.
TACTCCAAAGCTTCCCTCAAAAGCTTGCCTTCGGCAACTTTTGTGTTCGCCGCGCCACAGAATCGAAGCCCGCCGAGCGGGTTACGCGTCCTCGCGCGTTTCATCGTCTTCGCCGATGGCAGTACCGCCCACAACCTTGACGTTGCTCATAATGGCGTCCTTGATAGTGTCGGCTACGTCGGGATTCTGCGCCAAATACGCCTTCGCAGCTTCCCTGCCCTGACCGATAAGTTCGCCATTGTAGGAAATCCAAGCGCCCTTCTTCTCGAGGATTTTCTGCTCAATGCCCAAGTCGATGAGCGAGCCGGTCATTGAAATGCCCTCGTTGTACATGATGTCAAATTCGCATTCTGTAAACGGCGGAGCGACCTTGTTCTTGACAACCTTGATTTTTGTGCGGTTGCCAATCACCTTGCCCGACGGATCTTTAATCTGTCCGATTCTGCGAATGTCAATTCTCACCGAAGCGAAGAATTTGAGCGCGCGGCCGCCGGGGGTAGTTTCGGGATTGCCGAACATGACGCCGATTTTTTCTCGAATCTGGTTGGTGAAAACGCAAATACAGGAAGTCTTGCTGATGGCGGCAGTGAGACGGCGCATTGCCTGCGACATCATTCGCGCCTGCAAGCCGACGGTAGTGTCGCCCATCTGACCTTCAAGCTCCTGACGGGAAACGAGAGCCGCAACGGAGTCTATCACAACAACGTCGATAGCGCCCGAGCGAATGAGGGTTTCGGCGATGTTGAGGGCGTCTTCGCCGCATTCGGGCTGCGAGACCATCAAATTTTCCAAATCAACGCCGACAACCTTTGCATAGCGCGGATCGAGCGCGTGTTCGACGTCAATGAAAACGGCGTTGCCGCCCCTGCGCTGGGCTTCGGCAATGAGAGACAGACACAGCGTTGTTTTGCCCGAAGATTCGGGCCCGTAGATTTCCACAATTCTGCCGCGGGGAAGACCGCCGACGCCGAGAGCCAAGTCTATTGCAACCGACCCCGTGCTGATTGTCTCAACCTGCATTTTGGTGGCGTCGCCGAGCCTTATGAGCGAGCCTTCGCCGAATTGCCTGTTTACCATACCCAGCGCCGTTTCGAGAGCCTTGTCGTCCTTGGCGATGGGCGCGGATTGAATTTTCTGTTTTGCCATAAAAAAACGATTGTTGAATGTTGTAAAAGCTGTGTGAAAAAATATCGAGTTCTACGAATACAGGGTTTTGGCGGCGTGTCCACAAAATTTTGCGCGCGCAAAACACAATCCGCGCAAGAGCGCTACTGGTAGATTTTTATGTAGGCTTTAGCCCTGAGCGAATCTATCCATTTGCGGTAGGCGGTCTTGGAGTTGTAGTCGGCAATGGCAGCCTCTATCTGCTCGCGCACGTCGTCGATTTTCTGGACACCCTCGGGGCGCGTCTCCTCGACTTTGAGAATGAAAATCATATCGCCTATTTCAATGGGCTTTGTGCACTGACCGACTTTCAGCGCAAAGACGGCGGTATCGAGCGCGGGATTGAGCTCGCCCTTTTTCACCCAGCCCCAGTCTCCGCCGCGCGAAGAGGAATCGTCCTTGCTGTATGTCTTGGCAAGCTCGGCAAAATCCGCCCCTTTGGCTATTTTTGCCTCAACCTCGGCGGCGATTTTGCGGTTGTCTTCAAGAGAGGCGGTCATAGATGTTTTTAGGGTTATCATGCGCAGCTTGACGGCGGCGGCGGAATACCACTTCTGCTTGTTTTTTTCGTAGTATTCGAGTATCGTCTTGGGGCTGATTTCGTAAGTGCCCTGACGCATTGTGCCCTTCATGTAGTTTACGATAATGTCCTTTTTTTGCTCCTCCCTGAACTGCTTTACGGTCTTGCCCGAATTTTTGAGGAAACGCAAAAGTTCGGCGCGGTCTCCGCCGAATTCGCGCTTGAGGTAGTCGTCAAAATACGTGTCCAGATACGATTGCGGAATGTTCATTCCCTTTTCGGCGAACTCCTTCACGATGAGCTCGCGGTCAATCATATCGCGGACAATTTCGCCGACGTACACGCCTATGCGCTGGTTGAATTCGTATTCGGAAGACGACTGCTTGCGAATCTGCGGAATGAACGGCTCTACGGCGCGCATAACCTCCGCCTTTGTTATGCCGCGGTCTTCGACCACCGCAACGATGGAGTCCGACCCGAGCGACTTGTCCGCCAAAAACGAACCGCCCACAATCTGCGCCCGCAGCGACACCGCCGCCGAAAGCGCAAGAACAACTGTAAATAAATGTTTCATTTTCCCTTTATGGAAGAGGCTATTGTTGTTATAAAATTTTCAATCTCCCTGAGTTTGGACACCGGATTGGTTTTCGTCAAGCGCGGAACACGCTCGTTTATCTTGAAAATTCTGATTTCGCCGCCAGCGCGATAGCCAAGCTGCAGCATGTCGCCCTGCGTACGCACCGACACAAACCCCGTATTCTGCGCAAGTATACGTATGCGCTCGAGCATAAAGACGTATTCCGCCTCGGCGCTCGGGCGCCCGAACCTGTCCTGAATCTCGAAGCGCATGGCGTCTATTTCCCTGAGCGTCTGCGCGGATGCAAGCCGCCTGTAGATTTCTATGCGCAGCTGCGTCTGCGGAATGTATTCGGCTGGCAGATACGCGTTGACGACCTTCCCGCGCGTCGCGGCTATCTCTCGCACGAGAATTTCCTGATAGTAGTTCTTTGCGTTGCCGACCTCCACCGCCGACTTGTCCGCCGCCTCGCCCAGCTTTACAAAATCAAGCTCAACAACCGCGCGGGCAATGGAGGCGCTCTTTTCGCCCTTGAGCATTGCAACGGAACGCTTGAGCAGCGAGCAGTAGAGGTCGAACCCCACGCCCGCTATGTGCCCACTTTGCTTTGCGCCCAAAAGGTTGCCGCAGCCGCGCAACTGAAGGTCGCGGGCGGCAATTCTGAAGCCCGCCCCCGCCTTGTTGTACTGGCGGATTGCGCTCAGCCTTTTGCGGGCGGCGTCTATTATTGCGGCGTGTTTGCGCAGCAGAAGCCACGCGTAGGCGCGCCGCGTAAAACGCCCGACTCTGCCGCGCAGCTGGTAGAGCTGGGCAAGCCCGAATTTGTCGGCGCTTTCTATTATTATTGTGTTGCAGTTGGGAATGTCCAAGCCCGATTCTATTATGGTCGTGCAAACGAGAACGTCGTACTTGCCGTCGACAAAATCCGCCATCAGTTTTTCGAGCGCGTTTTCGCCCATCTGCCCGTGCCCCACGCCCACGCGCAGCTTCGGGAACATGCGCCTGATGTTTTCGGCTGTGGATTCTATCGTCTTTACGCGGTTGTGGAGGTAGAAGACCTGCCCGCCTCGCGATATTTCCCTTTCGATTGCCGCCTTGACGGTCTCGTCGGAATAGTCGCGCACGAAGGTCTCCACCGGAAATCTGTTTTTCGGCGGCGTCTCCATCAGGCTGATTTTGCGCGCGCCCATCATCGCGAAGTAGAGGGTGCGCGGAATGGGAGTGGCGCTCATCGAAAGCACGTCGACGCCCGCCTTGAGCTTTTTTATTTGCTCCTTGTGCTTGACGCCGAAGCGGTGCTCTTCGTCGATTACAAGCAGCCCCAAATCGCGGAAGGCAACGTCTTTTGAAAGGAGGGCGTGCGTGCCTATGACAATGTCGATAGCCCCCGATGCAAGCTGCTCTTTGACTTTCTGGCACTCTGCGCGCGTGCGGAAGCGCGAAAGCATTTCAACTACTATCGGGTAGCCGCCCATTCGCTCGCGGAAATTTCTGTAGTGCTGCTGGCTGAGAATTGTGGTGGGACATAAGACGGCAACCTGCTTGCCGCCCATCGCCGCGCGGAACGCCGCGCGCATCGCGATTTCGGTCTTGCCGAAGCCGACGTCGGCGCACAGCAGCCTGTCCATCGGGCGCGGCGAGCACATGTCGGCGCGCACATCGTCGGCTGCCTTGAGCTGGTCGGGGGTCTCGACAAACGGGAATGAATTCTCGAAACTTTTCTGCCAGTCGCCGTCGGGCGGAAACTCAAACCCCTGCGATATTTCGCGCTTCGACTCAATCTGCAAAAGCTCCGAAGCGTAGTCGAATGCGGCATGCTCTGCGGCGGTGCGCACTTTTATCCACGACTTTGAATCAAGCCGCGCGAGCTTGGGCACGGATTTTTCCAACCCTATGTAGCGGCTAAGCAGGTACGACTTGTGCAGCGGAACGAACAGATACGCGCTGTCCTCGAACTCGAGCTTGATTGTCTCCTGCATTTTGCCGTCGAGCTCAAGTTTTACAATGCCGCAGTATCGGCAGACGCCATGCCCCAAATGCACTACATAGTCGCCGTTGCCCAGCTCCGAAAAATCGAGAAGCTGGTCAACCTGCGCCTTTACAGAAAGCATTCTGCGCCGCGGCTGCAAGTCGGTCTTTGCGCGGCGCGAAAAGAGGTCGCGCAGGCTCACGAACACCGCGCCGCGGGCGTCGGGCGGAAGAATGCGCCAGTCGGGTCTGAAGCCCGACTCGGCAAAATTCTCGACCAAAAATCCCTCGCCGAAGCCCGCGTTTACAAAGTCGCAGTCGAAAGACACGCCCGAGGATTTGAAGAGCTTGCGCGCCAAATCCTCGTCCGCCTTGCCCTCGCTTGCCACGAAAACGCGCACGCCCTCGTCCGCCCACTGGGCAATTTTACGCACGAATTTTTCGCGGAAGTCGCCCTCAATCTCGAAGCGCTCGCCGCCGACTCCCGACGCCGTAAACACCTCGGAGGAAAACGCCGCCGTGGACGATATTTTAACCGACGCCGCGCGGGACTTTCCGAACATCTCCCCCGCCGAGGAAATCGACGAAACGCACGCAAAAAAATCCCCAGCGCGCGCGAAAAGTTTTCCCCCCGCGACGGATTCCGCCCCCGCGTTTTCCGAGCGCAAAAAGAAGTTTTGGTATTTTTGGACAAGCACGCGCGGCTCGAAAAGCACCCATTCGGCGGGCGTCTTGACGTAGTCGAGCGCCGTGTAGGCGCTGTCGGGGGACGCCGTTTGCGACGGCGCGCGGTCTATGCGAACCGCCGAAGTTTTACCGTCGGCAAGCTGCGTGTCGGGATTGAAAATTCTTATCGATTCTATTTCGTCGCCGAAGAAATCCACTCTGACGGGATACTGCGAGGCAATCGGATAGACGTCTATCACGCCGCCGCGCACGGCGAACTGTCCGGGGCTCTCGCACAAAACCTCATTATAATAGCCGTATTCAAGCAGTTTTGAGCGCAGCAGTTCCATTTTGAAACTCGCGCCCGATTCAAGGTAAATGCGCTCGCAGTCTACGGGTTGGGGCGCGGGAGCAAAAAGAGCGTCGGGAGAGGTAAGAACTACTGTCTTTGCGGGGCAGTCGGCGGCTTCGGCCAAAGCGTTGAGCGCGCCCGTGCGCTCGCAAACGCTGTCGAATGTGGCGGCGTCGGAAAGGTTTTGCGAAAACTCCGCGGGCAAAACTTTAAGGCGGAATTTTTGCGGCGAGAGTTTTAGAAAATAGTCGAACCGCGTATAGAAAAAATCGCAATCAGAAGCAGTCGGAAGCACGAACACGCACGCCTTTTTATCCGAAGCCGACGCAATCCACGCCCCCAGCGCCCCCCAGCATGACTGCGGGGCATCCGTATACGCCACTGAATTTTTGTCGGCTGAAACCGTTATCATATTACAACTTCCCCGACGCTTTTTTGCGCCTAAGTCTCCGCGCTACTTTGCCGCCGAATCGCTTTTCCGACACGCCTTTGTCTGCGGTTGTTCCGCGCCGTTTTTTGCGTAGGTTTTCAGAGCCGCCGCCGCTGCCTCCGCCTCGGCGTGTTTTTTTGAAGACGCACGAGCGCTGCAATAGGGTTTTCCGCCTATGAGAACCTGAACCTCGAAAACCTTTTGGTGGTCTGGCCCGTACTGTCCCGTCAGCGCGTACGATACGCTGCGGCCGTCTTTTGCCGCCATTTCCTGCAATGCGCCCTTTGGATTTTGATCGACCACAAGTTCGGGGATTTTTTCCAGCGTCTGCCTGTACCAGTTGAGCAGAACTTCGCTGACGGTTTCAAAGTCGGAATCCAGATATATTGCCCCGACAACCGCCTCGAACGCGTCTTCGGCTGCGGCGGCCTGACGGCGGATTTCCTCCGAGCCTTTGGGGATGGCGAGAAAATCGGGTATTTTAAGCCCGCGCGAAAGCTCGGTCAAAAACGAGCCGCGCGTGAGGGCGCTACGGATTTTCGTCAATTCGCCCTCTTCGCAATCTCCGAATTTTCTGAACACCAGAGACGAAATGACCGACTGCAACACGGCGTCGCCCAAAAATTCCAGACGCTGATTCGAGCGCACTTTGGACTTCACCACGCCGACGAGACCGGGGTGGTTGAGCGCCTCGCGCAGCACCGCCTTGTCCTTGAACGAATACCCCAGCGACTCCTCCAGCGGCGCGAGTCTGCGCTTGCGCAGCTCTTCCCTGACGGTCGAGCGCGCCTTTTTTGCGCGTTTCATCGCCTTTGCGCGCTTTGCCACGGAGGGCTTTTTAAGTATTGTTTTTAAGTACTTGCGTATCATTTCACTATGACAGGAAGCGCTTTTCCACTTCCTTCGCAAGTTTGTCGTAGGCGAATGCGCCCTCGTTCCAGCGCGCGTATTCAAAAATCGTCTTGCCGAAGCTCGGGGCTTCCGCCAAGCGTACCGTTCTGGGAATCAGCGAATTGAACACCATCCCCTTCATATACTGGCGCACTTCGCCGAGCACCTG
>DAVZIV010000070.1:0-6718 GCA_052273125.1 Candidatus Merdousia sp.
TTTCGACAGCCTTTTTCATCATTTCCGCGCCGCCGGAGGTGTGTATGGTCAGCATCGAAATGGGCAGCGCCGACACGCTTTCGACCGCCGAGGCAACCGTGTTGGGAATGTCGTAAAGCTTTAGGTCGAGGAAAATTTTAAAGCCCATTGCCGCGACTTTTTCGACAAACGCCGCGCCGTATTTAAGATACATTTGAAGCCCTATTTTCACCCATTGCAGGCGGCCGCGCAGCTTTGAGAGCATTTCAAGCGCCGAGTCCGCATCGGGGAGGTCGAGCGCCAACATCAGTTTGCAATCTTTTTTTGACATAACGTCTATTTTGTGCAATATCGGCGCGAGTTTTTCAAATGTTTTCGGCTATGAAGATAAAAAAGTTTTCTCCCTGCAAGGTAAATTTGATGTTGGCTATAACGGGCGTGCGCCCCGACGGTTTTCATAACCTTGTAAGCCTTGTTGCTCCGGCTCACTTTGGCGACGACCTCTGGGCGGAAACTGCCGACGCGCCGAACGATTTTCTGGCGTGCAACGTGGAGGGCGTTCCGCTGGATTCGTCGAACCTGATTCTCAAGGCGGCTGAGCTTTTCAGGGAGGCGGCGGGCGTGCAGACGCATTTCAATTTCACGCTCGATAAAAAAGTGCCCATGGGCGCGGGGCTGGGCGGCGGAAGCTCGAACGGCGCGGTTGCGCTCGAGGCAATGAACGAACTCTGCGGAAATCCGCTTGCCAAGCGCTCTCTGGAAGATTTGGCGGCAAAGATGGGCTCAGACTGCCCGTTGTTTTTGTCGAATTCTCCCGTTGTGATGCGCGGCAGGGGCGAGAAGGTCTTCCCGCTTTTCGGCGAGGCGCGCGAATACGTGGGAATGTTGCGCCTGCTGATTTTTAAGCCCGATTTTTCCATAAACACGGGTTGGGCGTATTCGCAAATGAAGGCAAATCCGACCGACTACATAGATCCCGACGCGGCGGAGGCAATGCTCTCCCAATGGCTTGAAAGCCCGAACTTTTCGGATATTCCCTTCTACAACAATATGCAGATTGAGGCGTTTAAAAAATACCCGTCGCTTGAATTGGCGGTTCTCGGAATACGCGAGAAATTCTCCATACCCGCCCTGATGAGCGGCTCGGGCAGCGCGTGCTTCGCCGTGGTGAACGACCTCGACGAAAAACAAATCCGAAGCCTTGTAGATTACATCAAGTCAATATTCGGCGAATCCTGTTTCATAGCCCTGCCGTAGAAAAACTACATTTCCCGAAAAAATGAAACCGTCTTTTAGGTGCTTCCGCTTTTTGTTCTGCATTGGGCGGACAAAAAAAGAGACCCGCATTGCGGATCTCTTTTGAAAAGTGTCCATATCTGCCCCGTGTCGCTCACTGTCAATGCGGCGAACACAAAAGTTGCCGTAGGCAAACTTTTTTGGGAAACTTTGCCGTTAGCCAAAGACCCCGAGCTTTAACGAGCGGGCGAGACGAACACCACCGTGCGGGCGAGTTCGCTTGCGCCGCAAGAGAAAATCCCAAGCAAAGCGGCGATTTGCGCTCCGCGCATCGCCGCGCCACAAGATAAAATTTTTAGACGAGCTTGTATTTGCCGGGGACGGGAACGCCAGCAATGGGGTTCTTTACAAAGGCAATCTTTTCGGGCATCAAGTTTTCCTGAGACTTTCTCATCATCCATTCAAACTTGAATTTCTTGCCGCTGAAAGCGCTCATACGGCCGGCAATCGCCAAAAGCGTGGAGTTGACAAGCGTCTTGAGCGTGTTGACCTTGCGACCCTCGCGTATCGCGTCGAGGAGGAATTTGTGCTCCATCTCCATGCACTGGGGAACCTTGTTGGGCGAGGCGTAAATGACATTGCCCTTGAGGTCTGTGAGCTTGCAAGCGCCGCCCCAGAGAGCCGTAGTCATAATGCCCTTTGAGCCTACAATGCGCTCGCCGACTTCGTCCGCGCACTTGGGATCCTGCTGGCAGTAGCTTGCTATGCGCAAACCTTCGCCCATGTCGAAATCGACGGCAAAATGGCTGAAGCGGTCGCCATAGGTGGGAACGGGCAAGTCCGTGCTTCTGCCGCCCCAGCCGCGAACGTCGAGGGGCATTCTGTTGTCGCCCAACGCCCACATGATTACGTCGATGTTGTGGACATGCTGCTCTACAATGTGGTCGCCCGAAGTCCAGATGAAAGAGAACCAGTTTCTGATTTGGTATTCCATATCGTCGGGTTCAAGACCTTTGAAAAGACCCTTCTTTTCCATCGCGTCATGCTGCCCGTGGCCTACATAGTAGCCGCCGTTCCAGTAGCACTGGGCGGAGAGAAGCTCGCCGATTGCGCCGTCCTGAACGCGCTTGATGACTTCCTGATAGCCGGCGTGGTAGCGGCGCTGAGTGCCGCAGACAACGCACAAGCCCTTTGCGGCGGCTTCGTCGGCAAGCTTGAGCATTTCGCGCGCCTGAGTGATGTCTATGCAGGCGGGTTTTTCAAGGAAGCAGTGCTTGCCCGCGGCTACAATCTTCTTGTAGTGGGGCGTGCGGAATACGGGCGGAGTTGCCTCTATAATTACGTCGATTTCATTCATCGAAAGAATGTCGTCTACGCAGTTGAAGCCCGAGAACCTCTGAACCTTTGCGGGGTTGATGATTTTGTCGGCGTCTTGGGGGAATTTTTTCTTTGCCTCTTTTGCAACGGCGTCGATTGAGGGCTGGATTTTGTCGGCAAAGAGGTCTGCGAAGGCAACAAACTCAATGTTCTTGTCGGCATTCATCATGTTTTTCGCCGCACCTGTGGCTCTGCCGCCGCAGCCAATCAAGCCAACCTTGATGCGTTCCTTGCCCTTGGGGGCGGCCGAGAGAAAACTCGGCATAAATGCGCCTGCGCCGGCTATCGCGCCGACTTTTACAAAATCACGTCTTTGCATATTTATTCCTTTTTTTATTAGTGTTGTTTCTGTTTCAAATACTGCGGGGGAAACGTCCGCGCGCCCCGAGGGAAAACAACCCGCCCGTGCGGCAACAAACCAATTCCCCTGCAAGATTTCCCGAAATACGCGCCAACGCGCAATCCCGAAAACGGAAACAGTGTTTCAAATTATCAAAAAACTGTCAAGGCAATATTTCTGCGCGCGCTTCCTTTAGATATTTGGAGTGATTGATTTGGGCGAAAAACCGTAGAGCTTTTTGAATGCCTTCGAGAACGAATATGCATCGCAAAAGCCGATTTTTTCGGCAATCTGCGCATTCGTGAATCCGCCCGACATTGCCATTTTTAGCGCCGTTTTCATTTTGCAAAAAGTCAGATGCTTCGGAAACGTGCGCGAGAGAGTTTTTGCAAAATAGGCATTGAGCGATTTCGGGGGCAGCCCGAGCTTCTCCGCCTCTGCGGAAAGTTTCCACGCCTTTGTAGGCGCGGCTTCCATGGCGCGGGCAAGTTCGGCGACCTTTTTTTCCGTATTCGGAATCCTCTCGGCGGAAAGGATTTTTCCGAAGACGCCTACAAACGCCTCCGCCAGAATTTCGAGCACGGCTGGCGACGGCGCTTTTGAATACAATTCGCACTCGTAGGCAAAGAGAATCGAAACAAGCTCTGCGGCGCATTCGGGCGTCTTCACCGAAACTTCGTTCCCGACTGCGATATTCCACATCGGAATGTCTTCAAGATGAAGCCAGTAGAGAACGGTTCGCCCCCTGTTTACGTAGGTGTCTACAAGGCATTTCGGCGGAACTATTACAATGCCGCCCTTGCCGACCGAGGCGGATTTTCCGCCGACTTTCACGCCGAGCGTGCCCGTCACCACGAGCAGAACGTCTGTGAAGTTCTTGTTTATCCTCGAATGGTAGTAGCCCTTTGAGTGTTCCGCAACGCCCACAGACCGTATTGAATGTTTTTCCCAAACGGGGCGGCTTTTGGGCGGATACGTCAGCGTGGCGCGCCTGTCGCCCTTTACCTTTTTTAAATGCGGGTATTTTTCGGGGTTGAAAAACAGGTACTTCATATTCGTGCCTGCGGGGCAGAGCTTCATTTCCGAGCTCTCGAATATCGACCAGACGTAGGGCGTTTTAGACGGAGCATTTTTTTGCGTTTTGGCGTGCTTAGTTTTCATTTTTGCGGGGAATGTCGTTTTGTTTGCGGAGAAGGTATGAGGCGTTTGCAAAAAGGGCAAGATTTTTTTGACATCATTTAAGCAAAACGGACATTATGGCTCGGCGCCTGTTCGCATTGGCGTTTTTTTTGGGGTGCGCATAAAAAAACGCCCGAGGTTTCGCGTGTTTGCTCGGGCGTTTTTGTTCGCTATTGCTAAACGGGCGTCAGTCTTTCAAGACGTTCCTGATATATTCCACTTCCGTGGGCTCGTACGGAGTGTGGTCGGGCTTGAAAATGTCGTGATACCAAATTCCCTCCATTTCGGGGCGCGCCAAATCGAAAGACGGCCGCCAGGTCTCTATTTTTCCGGCAACAAGCCCGAAAGAATAGCTCCAGATGTTGTTCTTTTTGAAAAATTTCAGAAGGGGATTGAATCCGCTGCCGACGGGGCGCGCCATCCACTCCGTGCACATAACGGGGCGGTTGTGTTTACGTGCCTCCTTCAGCCGCATGATTTGCCTGAGCATATTGCCGTAGTCATGGTACGAAATTACGTCGCTCTGGGAGTAGATTAACTTGTTGAACATTCTGCCGTGCGGGGTTGTATCGGGGACGAACACGCCGTAGGTTATCGGCTGCGACGGGTTGCACGAGCGCGCCCACTCCGCCGTGGCTTTGAGAAATTCAAGGGACATTTTTCTCAGGCGCTCTACTTCCGCGTCCTTCAGTCCGGCCGCTCCGCCCTTTACGTGCGGGCTTTTTATGTTGCCGGGTTCGTTGTAGATGTCCCAAACGAGAACGCGCCTGTCGTTTGCGTGGCGCGAGACAACGCCCTTGACGTATTCCTCCAAATAGCCCCATTTTGACTTGTCGCCGAGCACGGAGTAGCTCGGGCTTTTGCGCCAGTTTGAATTGTGCGTGCCGTTTGGGGCGTCCTGCTTGCCGAGTCTGCCGTTGTCTTTGCCGCCGTTTGTAAAGAATACGAACATTATCCCGACGCCGTGTTTGTCGGCAATTTCAAGGAAGTTGTCGAGGCGCCTGTAGAAGCCGTCGGGGTCGTCCTTCCAGACCAAATCGTTGAGGAATACTCTTGCCGTGTTCATTCCCAGCGATTGCAGCAGGGCGAGTTCGCTGTCTATGATTTTCGGGTTGTACGACTCTTTCTGCCAAAACTCTATGCTGTTTATCGCATAAGAGGGCACGTAGTTTACGCCCGACCTGTACTTCTGTTTTGCGAACCATTCGTTTGCCTGCTCGCAAGTCCATATATCGCGCGCAAACAGCGTAGACGCCGCAAAAAAAGCGCAAACCGCAAGCGCGCTCTTCAGTAAAAATTTTACCATTTTTTATTCCTCCGTTTTAGGTATGTTTTTCAAATTTACAGCGGTGGGATTCTACATTTATCGGCGATTTTATCAACTGATTTTTAGGACATCACTACCCAAAAACCGACATCTTTTCCTTGTGGCGCGGGGGATTTCGCGTCCGCGAAATATTCCCCCCGCTTTGTCCGTGAATTTCACAAGGTAAAAACGGGAATAGGCATATGTTACGAATGCAAAATGCCGTAAGTGGCGCAGGCATTCAATAGAAACTTATGATAATCCCAAGTAAAGCGGCGGAGAATTTTTGCTTTGCAAATCCGCCGCGCCACAAGATAAAAACCCGCCCAGCGGGTGGCGCGGGGGATTTGCTCCGCTTTGATAGTGAGTGAAGTTTTGCTTTACTCCATAGCGTTTGCCGCGTCGGAAGACAAAATATCGAGGGTGCGCTGGGTCGCGCCTTCGTTTTGAGTGTGCCAAAGCTTGGCGGCTTCGGACATAATGCGGCGCTGTTTAAGGTCGCGGGCAAGAAGCCGAATTTGCGAGACTGCCTCTTCGGGCGTGAATACGCGCCGCGCAGCTCCGGCGGCTTCAAGCTTTTTGCATACAAGCCTGAAATTCGACATATGGTCTCCGTAAATGACGGGAACGCCCGCTGCTGCGGCGTCTATGGGAGATTGCCCGCCGTCGTGCCCGAAGAGACTTTTGCCGACAAACGCCAAATCCGCAACGGCGGTAAACATACGCAATTCGCCGGTGGTGTCGGCAAGGTATATAATGTTGCCGCTTTGCGCCTGTCTGCATTCCGTGCGCACGCAGTGCGGAAGGCCGGCAATGACGGGCTTGATTTCGTTGCGGCGCTCGGCATGGCGCGGAACGAGCAGAAGACGGCAGTCTATTCCGTCCTCGTCGCGCAGAAGCTTCGCCGCCTCTACGAGCATTTTCTCCTCTCCGCTCCAAGTGGACGAGCCAAGCAGCACAAAGGAGTCTTCAGCAAAGCCCATTTCGGCGCGGATTTCGCGCTTTTTGTCTGCGGAAATGTCGGCGGAGGGAGTGTCGAATTTGATATTTCCGGTTAAAACCAACTTGTTTGTGTCAATTCCCAGTTTTTTGAAACGCTCCAAATCGGCCTCGTTCGAGACGCAGATTTTTGAAAAGCAGCCGAACATCTTGCGCGCAAGAAACGGCACTTTTGCATAGCGCGAAAAACTTCTGTCGGAGAGGCGCGCATTTATCAATACAGCGGGCACGCGCTTTGCGCGGGCGCGGCGGAGATGCTCGGGCCAAATTTCGCCCTCCATCATAATGGCGACGTCGGGATT
>DAVZIV010000071.1:0-6628 GCA_052273125.1 Candidatus Merdousia sp.
GAAACTCGAGCGCGCCCCCTGCCGTAATCGAGGGCGAAGGCAATGTCGCCCCACTTTTTTATGTCTGCGTTTTCCAGATAGCGCGAACACGCCGCCGCGTCGCCCGAAAGCAGAACCGCGGCAAGCACGCACTTTCTGAAGTGGTCGTCGGTCGGGGCGAGATACGCCTTTGAAAAGTCGAAAACTTCGTCGGGCGATTTGAACGTTTTGAAAACGCTCCCCAGCGCGGAATAGTCCAGATGCGACGACAGAGCCAAAACGCCGACTATGCACCGCTCGAAAGACTCGCGCACGCGGGTGTCGCCCACGGCGTCGATTTTTTCGGAAAGCCCGTAGAGGAAATCATCTGTCAAATCCCCCGACTGCGCAAGCATTGCAAGCGCCGCAAGCGAAGCCTCGAAGGGCGCACCCGCCGAAGAGTACGAGGGCGGCAGCAGCGTTGTGTTCAAATTCCGCAGGGAAATTAAATCCTTTACAATGCCGCTCTTCGACTCTCCGAGAGCCGCAAAAATGCGTTTTCGCGCAACCGAAGAGGCCATGTACTTGTACGCGGGAACAAAGCGCCCCGCTTTTTTAGCCTCGGGCAGAAAGACGGAAAAAAACGGGGCGTCGCCGCCGAATGCCGCCCAAGAGGGGTTTTGCTTTAGAAGTTCCGCCGCGGCGTCCTTCACCGACTGCGCGTCGGGAGCGCAGTCTGCCAAAATGAGCGCCGTCGAGACCGCCGCGGAATCGAGGGCAAGGCGCCGAAAACGCCGCCGAAGGCGTTCCCCTTCCCGATGCGGCTACGGCGTGCCTGTCTACGGCGGTAAAATACGCGGGAACGGAGGCCGCCAAAAACAGAACCGCCGCGCCCGCCGCCGCAGTCAAAACCGAAACACACTGTCTCAATGCCGACATATTTTGGGAAATTCTTTGAGCGGAGTTTCGCCGCAAAAAAGCCTCCAGTCAAGACAACTTTTACAAAGCGTTTTTGCCGGCCGCATTTTTCCGCGCCCCTTTAGAAAATGCAAAACTTTACGATTCTTTCAGGCGAAAGGTTTTTTATGAAATGTTTTTGCATATCCGTTTTCTGCGCCGCGGCGCTTGCGCTGTCGGGCTGCCAAACCGAAATGCCCTCGCCCCAGCGGGTGTCGGTTGACGCCGTGTATGTCTACAATGCCGACGTGCTCTCCAATTCCGATTCGCCGTCGGCCGTCGTGGCAAAACTTTCGTCGGCGGACTTGGCGGGGTGTCCGCAGGATTTCGCCAAGGCGTACAGGGCGTACGTCTCGGCGTGGAGCGACTTCGCCGAAACGGCAAAGCCGATGTATTCAAAGAACGTCAAAAAAGCCACTGAAGACCTGCGCAGCTTTGTTGAAACCTTCGGCGACAACCCCTCAAAGGCGGCAGTCGAACTAAAACGCGGCTGGCCCGAATTTGCCGACGCCATAGACAAGGCCGCAACAAAGCTCATTTCCACCCTCGCCGAAACAAAAAGCATGGGCGTGAAATACAACGCCGTCTACCGCTGATTCGGACGTCGGAGGACGGAAAATTAGCGCAAAAAAACGGGGGGTTAAAACGCCCTCCGTTTGTGCGGAAAATTAAAACTGCGCGCGCTGTTGTGTGCGTGCTATTTTTTTACTTTCAACAAAATACTATCGTGGGCTTTCCTGCCGTTTTCGTCGACAAAATCCAGCGTTATGTTTTCGGAATCCACAGACACGTTCATCATTTCGTCATTTGAATTTACAACGTTGGGAATGTTTATGAGCGCAGAGGGTTCGTAGAAGGCGTACTCGTGCAGGTGCCCGCTTATTATGACCGAAAACGGGGCGTTGTTGAGGATTTCGGCAAACTCTTTCTGGAAGTGTTTGGAGCCGTGCCAGCTGCCCCACGACGGCGGTATGTGCGATATGAGAATTTTCACGGGCGCGCTTTTAAATTCGGGCGAATCCACAACGCCTTTTAGCCATTTTGCCTCGCGCGCGCGGAAGTTGTCGAAATCGGAACGTCCGCAGTATTCTATGTTGTTGTCGGGCTTGTCCTCGCCGCCGTCGAGCACGACAAAGAACACCTGCCCCACCCTGAACGTGTAGTACGTTTTGCCCGTGTTTGTCGGGAAAAGCTCCATAAAGCCGTCGCTGTAGGGTCCGCGCGTCTCGTGGTTGCCGCGGGAGAAAAATACGGGAGTGCCGCCCTTGCCGAAGTCGGCAACGACGTCCATAAACGCCTTGAACATCTGCTCCCGCGATTCCATCTGGTGCACCATGTCGCCGTTTAGAAGCAGAAAATCCGTGTCTTTGGGCGCGTGGGACAGCATATTACTGAGCGCGGCGGCGCGCTCGTGAATGTCGTTTACAACGGAAAATTTAATGCTCTTTTTGGTTCCGTCGAGCGTTTTGAATTTATGCGGAACGCACTTGTAGACGGGCGTCAACGCCACCCTGCCGTAGTAGGTGCGCCCGCGGTTTTCGTAGACTACGCTCTTTGAGAGCGCGCAATAATTGTATGTCTTGTTCGGCTCGAGAGAGTCTATTTTCACCTTGTGGAGCGTCGAGACCACCTTTCTGCCCAGCGGCGCCTGATAAAACCGCGGACGCTGCTTTTCGTAAAAATGCGAGCCGTCGTCGGGGGCAATTTCAACCCAAGAGACGGCGGGCTTGTCCGTCGTCCAAATGACGGTTGCCGAAGTCGGCGTCTGCTCCTGAATGTACGGGCCGTGCGTTATTTTAATGTTTTCAAAATCCTCGTTCTCGACCGCCGCAAAAAGCGAAATTGCCGAAAACATTACCCCGCCAATCAAATATTTGAATGCATTCATAACGTTTTACATTTAAACTCTTCGTTCGAAACACTTCAAGCAAATTTTAACGAAGACAAAAAAAGTCGGCAAAAACGCCGACTTGAAAAATTGGAATTTGCATTTCGGATATGCGTGCGCGTTAGCACATCCACGTGCGCTTCTTATGACGATTAGCCTTCGAGCGCTTCGAGCGCTTGTGCTTGTTCATCTTCAATCTGCGCTTCTTTTTCAGATTTGCCATTTTTGATGTCCTTTTATCTATGTACTATAGTATTGATAGTTGAAATTGTACGAACCGACCCCGCATACCGACGATTTCCGTTCGATAATAAGGCAGTCAACGTAGCACACTCTTTGTCTTTTACAATACTTTTTTGTAAAATTTTCCGTCCGCAGAAAAAAATCCCGCGGGAAAACGCGCAGAAAAAGCCCCGCCGCGGAATCTCCGCCGCAAAAAAAACGCGCACCGCGCACCGAAAAAATGCGTCAAAAAAATGTTGCATTTTTTCAGGCAAAAAACGACTATTTTCAAAAGGGGTTTTACGATGGGAGGGGATTTTATGTTCCGTCACGCCCTTTTGCGCAAATGTTGCCTGCAAAGCGGCATTGAAAATTCGACAACCCAAAATTTTTTTACCATGACAAAAACACGTTTATACATAGTCCGACTCGCCGCCGTTTTGGCGGGCGCCGCGCTCTGCGCGTGCTCCGACGACGAGGTTCAGATTTCAAAGAAGGTCTACGACACCGTGGAAGTGGCGTATCCGCAAAAGAAAATGATAGAAGTTTGGGACGAATACTCCGCGCGCCTCGACGGCGAAAAATCGGTGGAAATCCGCGCGAGAGTCTCGGGTTATCTCGACAAAATCCGCTTTCGCGACGGCGACTTCGTGAAAGCCGGCAGCGTACTGTTTGAAATCGATTCCCGCCCCTTTCAGGCAATCGTAGACGCCAACAAAGCAACCGTCAGCGAAATAGAGGCGAAAATAGAGCTTGCCAAAAACAACCTCAAACGCGCAGAAGAGCTGTATCTTTCAAACGCGGTCTCAAAGGAGGTGCTCGAAACGCGAAAGAGCGAAATGGCGTCGCAAAAGGCAATGCTGATGAGCGCGCAGGCAAAGCTCAGGGAGGCGCAGCTCAACCTCGAATTCACAAAAGTGACCTCCCCCATTACGGGCTACGTCAGCCGCAGGCGCGTAGACGAAGGCAACCTCATCGACGGCTCCTCGACGCTGATGGCAACGGTCGTCTCGCGCGACGTAATCTACGCGTATTTTCAGGTCAGCGAGCGCGACGTGCTCAGATACGCCAAGAACAACCTCTTTTCGCTCATAGACAGCGCCAAGCACGACGGCCCGCCCGTGAAAATAAAGCTCATGGACGAAGACGAGCCGTCGCACTTCGGCAAGCTCACATACGTAGACAATTCTCTTTCGGCGGCAAGCATAGAGCTGAGGGCGGAAATAGAAAACAAAGACGGAATGCTCATTCCCGGCATGTACGCAATGGCGTCGCTTAGGGGCGGAGAGCCGCGAATGTGCCTGCTTGTTCCCGAGCTTGCCGTCGGCACCGACTTGGTCGACAGATTCGTGCTTGTCGTAAAGGACGACAACACCGTGGAAACGCGCATTGTGAAAGTCGGAGACGTCATCGGCAATATGCAAATCATCGAAAGCGGGCTTACCGACAAAGACAGGGTAATAATAAACGGCCTCCAGCGCGCCGTATCCGGCGGAAAGGTTACGCCCGTCCTGAAGGAACTTAAATAATGAATTTTTCGCACTTTTTCATACGGCGCCCCATTTTCGCGTCGGTAATATCCATAGTCATAATGCTGGTGGGGCTGATTTCGTTCAAGAATCTCTCGGTGACGCAGTACCCCAACATCGCGCCGCCGTCGGTCGCCGTCTACGGGACGTACGCGGGCGCATCGCCGCAGATCATAGTAGACACCGCAATTGCGCCGCTGGAACAGCAGCTAAACGGCATTGAAAATATGGTGTATATGTTCTCGTCGGCGCAGGCCACGGGAAGCTGGTCGATTCAGGTGTATTTTGAAACGGGCACAGACGTGAACATGGCGCAGGTTCTCGTTCAAAACCGCGTCAATCAGGCGCTCTCGCGCCTGCCGAAGGAAATCAGGGATATGGGCGTAACCGTAAAGAAGCGCTCGACGGACTTCATAATGTCAATCAACCTCATTTCCCCCGACGGTTCGCGCGACAAAGTCTACCTTTCAAACTACGCGATAACGCAAATGCAGGACAAGCTTGCCCGACTCTACGGCGTGAGCGAATTTTCCGTCTTCGGCGTGCGCGAATACAGTATGCGCATTTGGATGAAGCCCGACAGGCTCGAGGCGCTCGACCTGTCGCCCTCGCAGGTCGTCGCCGCCATTCAGGAGCAAAACAAGCAGGTTGCAAGCGGGCGCCTCAACGCCCCGCCGCTGCGTACTGGCGCGGCTTTCGAGCTTCTCATCAACGCCCGCGGCAGACTCCAGACGAAGGACGAATTTGAAAACGTCATAGTCAAGTTTATGCCCGACGGCAAAATCATAAAGCTAAAGGACATTGCCCGCGTGGAGCTCGGCTCCTACAACTACGACACCGAAGCCCGACTCAACGGCGCGCCGTCGGTTGCAATGGCGGCGTACCAGCTCCCCGGAACAAACGCAATAGAAACGGCAAATCTCATAAAGCAGACCGTAGCCGAAATGAAAAAGAACTTCCCCCCCGGGATAGACTGCGTTGTAGGCTACGACACCACCGAATACACCCTCGAATCAATCCACGCCGTCTACAGAACCATTTTCGAGGCAGTCATATTGGTTGTCGCCGTAATTTTGCTCTTTATGCAAAACGTGCGCGCGGCGGTTATCCCGCTGTTTGCAATTCCCGTTTCGCTGATAGGCACGTTTGCGGTTATGTACCTCTTCGGCTTCACAATCAACAACCTGACGCTATTCGGCTTGGTGCTGGCAATAGGCATTGTAGTCGACGACGCAATCGTCGTTGTTGAAAACGTGGAGCGCAATATGCGGCGCGGCATAGACGTGAAAAAGGCTACCGAAGTTTCGATGACCCAAATTCAGGGCGCGCTTGTTGCCATTGTTTTGGTGCTATCTTCGGCGTTCATTCCCACGACGTTCCTCAAGGGCATTTCGGGCGAATTTTACAGGCAGTTTGCAATAACCATTGCGGCCTCCACGATAATTTCGGGCGTGGTGTCTTTGACGCTCACACCAGCATTGTGCGCCCTGCTGCTCAAAGACCACGACCCGAACCGAAAACGCTCGCTGGCGGCAGCCGTCTACGACTACACGCTCGGACTCCTCTTCAAATGGTTCAACATAGGCTTTGAATGGGTGTCGGAAATATACGGTAAACTGGTGAGACTTCTGCTGCGCGTTCCCGTGCTGATGATGCTGCTTTACTGCTCAATACTCTACTGCACGTTCTATGTATTTCAGGAAACGCCGCGCGGATTCATTCCCAAGCAGGACAGAGGCATTATAAAAGCCTCGGTAAAAATGCCCGAGAGCGCGTCTTTCGAGCGAACCGACAACGTGATGGAAAAAATCGACAAGATTCTCGGCAACATCAAGGGAATCAGGCACATTGTCTCCAACACGAACTCCACCCGAACCGGCGACATCACCCTGCGTTTGGATGACAGAAAAAAGCGCGACAAACTCGGGCTTTCGATGGAAAAAATAATGGAGGAAGTCCGCGTGAGACTGCTTGAAAATGTGCTCGAGGCGCAGACGAACGTAATGACGCCCGCCTCGGTGCCCGGAATCGGCTCTGGGTCGGACTTCAAACTCTACATTCAGGACAAGGTAGG
>DAVZIV010000072.1:0-6610 GCA_052273125.1 Candidatus Merdousia sp.
CTCAGTGGATAGAGCAGCGGTTTTCTAAACCGTTGGTCGAGGGTTCGAGTCCCCCCGCTCCTGCCATTTTTGCGCGGAGTAGAATATGCAATGCAAACGCAAGTTTGCAAACCGTTCCCGACGCGGGCGTAGCTCAATTGGCAGAGCGCGACCTTGCCAAGGTTGAGGTTGGCAGTTCGAACCTGCTCGCCCGCTCCACGGAACAAAAAAAAGGCGGTCTTGCTCTCGGCACAGTCCGCCTTTTTTGCGCCGAAATTCCGTCGTTCCCCGAAAAGAAACATAAAGGCAACCGACGTCCCCGCTCGGCGAATCTTCCGTACAATTCCCCACCTCCCCGTTTTTTCGCGATTTCGAGGGCATTTTCGCACCAAGCACAAAAATATAATATTCCCCGAATGCACAAAACGCGCCCGCAATACCCCCGCAGTAGGGATTCTTGAAAAAATATCAAAATAAATTAAAATACGACCGTAAAAAAACTTGACTAACCACAAATCGGGTTTAATTCTCTCTATCGACAAAAGGAATTTGCTTTATGGCAGAATACGAAGTTTTAGGAGGTAAGAAAATCAGAGGAAACACCACTCTGGAAATTTTGGAGGCTGTACGCAGAATAGCCTTCAACCCCGAATCGGATTTGGAAGCCTATCTAAAGACTTTCGCAGCACACTGCCAACGATACTCTTCAATGCGCATAAGAACGGACTCTCCCGAAAACGCGCTCAAAGACATAATCAAGTACGGATTTATCCGCAAAGTCAAAGATTAGCGCACAACAACCGCCCCGTAAATGACGCTCGCCGTCTGCGAAAATTGTGCCCGTACATACGGTGCAGCGGGGACGTATTTTGGGCACTATTTGAATGGGCTTTCCCAAGTTTCCCCTACGCGAAATACAAAAATTTACAAACGCCGTCCCGCAAAAATATTTTTGACTTTGCGCGATTTTTTTGAAACATACGGAAAATAATTTTCTGCATTGCGGAATTTTTGTGCGTCGGGCGCATACGCTTGTGTGCCCGCGGAATAGCTTGAGTGGCGGAATTGGCAGACGCGCCAGACTTAGGATCTGGTTTCCCGAGAAGTGAGGGTTCGAGTCCCTCCTCAAGCACATTTTGCCCCGCCGCACGGCCGCAGGGGCGCATTGGCAAACATTCCGTTAAAACGCCACAAAAAAAATTCCCCGTTTGCGCTTTAAAACAAAAAATCCGCAAAGCGCCCGCCGTTCGACCAATCTAAAAAAAAGCATTTTTACCGTCCGTCTGTCGCCCCGTTAAGAATAGTGTTGAAGAAACGGCGATTTTTTGCAATGAATTGCGCCGCGTTTTTTTCTTGCGAAAATTGCGCCCTCAGAAAATTCACAACAATGTTTGCGACTCTCTTCAACATACTGGGCAGCCTCGGTCTCTTCCTTTTCGGAATGAAAATCATGAGCGACGGCCTTCAAAAAATTTCGGGCGAAAAACTCCGCGCCGTAATGCGCTCTATGACGGGCAACCGTCTCAAGGGCATTGTCTCGGGCACGCTCATTACAACGGCGGTGCAATCGTCTTCGCTTACAACCGTAATGGTTGTAAGTTTTGTAAATGCCGGGCTCTTGACCCTAAAGGAGGCAATCGGCGTAATAATGGGCGCAAATTTGGGAACTACCACAACCGCGTGGGTCATAGCACTTATCGGGTTTAAATTTTCCCTTACAGACATCGCACTGCCGATGGTCGGCGTCGGTGTAATTCTAAGTTTCATAAAAAAGGCGCAGATTCGCGAAGCGGGCGAAATTGCCGTCGGGTTTGGTCTGCTGTTTATGGGGCTTGACTTCCTTAAAAACGCCGTGCCCGACATGCAGGCACATCCCGAATGGCTCGAATGGGTTCACAGCGTCTCTGATATGGGGTATTTGTCCGTCCTGCTGTTTTTGGGAATCGGAGTGGCTCTGACGCTCGTTGTTCAAGCTTCGTCAATCACGATGGCAATAACAATAACTATGGCGGCAAAGGGCTGGATTCCCTTCGAGCTTTCCGCCGCCATAGTCTTGGGCGAAAACATCGGCACGACAATCACCGCAAATCTGGCAGCTCTTCAGGCGAGCTGGAACGCAAAACGCGCCGCCATTGCCCACCTGATTTTCAACGTTCTCGGCTGCGTGTGGGCGCTGGCTTTCTTTTACTGGTTTACGCATTTTATAGAATACATAATTCCCGCCCCCGCGTCGATTCCGCCGGAGACATTTGTGAATTTCGGCGTTGAAAACGCCTCGGCGCTCACCTCCGCCCAGTACGACGAAATTATGCAGCGCGCCGCCATCCCCGAGCGCTTGGCAATGTTCCACACACTGTTTAATTTGATTAACATTTTCGTGCTCGTCGGCTTTGTAAGCCAAATAGAAAAAATGGCCTGCTGGCTTCTCAAAGACACGCCGGATCGCAAGCACCGCACGTCTATCCAGAAGCTCGAATACCTCACGGGCAACATCGGCGACATGGGCGAGCTCGCCATAGCCGAAGGGCAGAAGGAACTGCTAAAACTCTCGCAGATTTCGGGCGAAATGTTCAACGGATTCGTCCATATTGTAAAAAATCCGGACCAAGACTTGAGCGCGGAAGTCAACCACCTGCGCGAGCTCGAAGACGAATCCGACAAGCTCTCCGTTGCGTTGACGAACTTCTTCGTCCAGTGCTCGTCGCAAAAGCTGGCAAAGGAAACCCTCAAGCAGGTCTCGCGCGACATGATGATTATCCCCGAGCTTGAGGCAATTTGCGACGCCAGCTACCGCCTCATAACCTTCGCCCGCAAGAGATACCGCCGCCAGCTTTCCGACTCGATCCTGCGCTCGTCGGCGTTTATCCAGCTCTGCGAGGAAATGAGCAAATTTATCACGCTCGCAAACAAGGCAATCGAGCGCGGCGAACCGCTCAACGCAACCGTAGACGGCTTCTCCACCACGCGCGAAAGCCTGAGCCTTGTGCGCAAAAGCCTGCGCAAAGAGGCAATAGCGCAAATGGAAAGCGGCGGCGTTACACAGGGCGGCGTGCTCTTCATAGAAATGCTCTCCGCCTGCGGTCGCGTAAACGCCCACGCGCTGAACGTGCTCGAGGCAATGTCGATGAAATAGACGCCGCGCCAACTTTTCGGCGGCTTTCGGCAACCTAATCGGCGTAAAAAAAAGCGGGTTCGGATTTGTCTTTCCGAAACCGCTTTTTGTATTTGCCCGCGCCGCAGGGGCGCGCCGAAACCGTGTTATCTTCCCATTTTTGCGGCAAGCGGGGCGACGAATTTTTCGGCGGCGTCGAGGGCTGCCGATTCTCCGCCTTCGACATATGCGCGGTGCACGGTGTCTACAAACTTGCTGCCGACAATCACGGCGTCGGCAACGGCGGCAACCTGGGCTGCCATCTCGGGCGTCGAAATGCCGAAGCCAACGCCGACGGGCAGTTTGGACGCCTTTCTGACGCCGTTTATGCGCTCTGCAAAGCCTTCGGGCAGCGCGTTGCGCGCGCCCGTTACGCCGGCGACCGAAACATAATAGAGAAAACCGCCGCCGTGTTCGGAAATTTCGCGCACGCGCCCGAGGGAGGAAGTCGGGGCTGCAAGCGGAATGAAGCCCAAGCCCAACGGCGCAAGCTCCGTGCGGATTTCGCCGCTCTTCCTCCATCGGAACGTCGACAACCAACCACGCATCGACGCCCGCCTCTTTGGACATCTCCGCCGCGCGGCGCGTACCGTAATGGAAAATCGGATTGAAGTACGAAAAGAGCACGAATTTTTTATCAACGCCCTTCGCCCTCAGGCGCGCCACCATATCCAAAACTTTTGCGAACGTCGCGCCGCTTTTTATGGCGCGGGCGCTCGACATCTGGATTGTCTTGCCGTCCGCCATCGGGTCGGAAAACGGAACGCCGAGCTCCACAATGTCCGCCCCCGAGGCGCAGACGCGCTCGACGAGTTTTTCGGTAAATTCCAAGTCGGGGTCGCCGCAGGTGATGAAAATCGCCAATGCGGCGCGGTTTTCGCGTTTCAAATTTTCAAAAAGATTTTTCATTTGTGTGCCTCCAAATATTCGGATACCGATTGCATATCCTTGTCGCCGCGCCCCGAGAGCGAGACTATTATAGATTCGTCCTTTGACATATCGCGGGCGTTTTTCATTGCAAGCGCGACCGCGTGCGAAGATTCAAGAGCTGGAATTATACCCTCCAAGCGGCAGAGCTTTTGGAATGCGTCTACCGCCTCGGCGTCGGTTATTGGAACGTACTTTGCCCTGCCCGAGTCGTGCAGGTAAGAGTGTTCGGGGCCGACCCCCGGGTAGTCCAACCCCGCCGACACCGAAAACGTGTTCTTAATCTGCCCGTTTTCATCCTGCAAAAGGTACGTTTTGTTGCCGTGCAAAACGCCGACCGAGCCGCCGTTGAGACTTGCCGAATGCCTGCCCGTCTCTATGCCTTCGCCCGCCGCCTCCGCGCCGTAGAGGGCAACGGATTCGTCTTCTATAAAGGGGGCGAAAATGCCTATGGAATTGCTTCCGCCGCCAACGCAGGCAACAACCTGAGTGGGAAGCCCGCCGTTGATTTCGGCAAACTGGCGCTTTGCCTCCCTGCCTATTATGGACTGGAATTCCTTGACCATCATCGGGTACGGGTGCGGGCCCGCCGCCGTGCCGATAACGTAAAAAGTGTCCTCGACCGTGGCGACCCAGTTGCGCAGAGCCTCGTTCATTGCGTCTTTGAGCGTAGCCTCAACGTCGTCGAGGCTGACGGCAACCATATTCGCGCCAAGCATTTTTATGCGGGCTACGTTCTGCGCCTGACGCCTGATGTCCTCTGCGCCCATAAAGACATCACACTTCATTCCGAAGAGCGCGGCAACCGTGGCGGTCGCGACGCCGTGCATGCCCGCGCCCGTTTCGGCAATTAGGCGCTTTTTGCCCATTCTGCGGGCAAGCAGAGCCTGACCTACGGTGTTGTTTACCTTGTGCGCGCCCGTGTGGTTGAGGTCTTCGCGCTTGAGGTAGATGCGCGCCCCGCCGCAGTATTCGCTGAGGCGTTTGGCATAGTAAAGCGGCGACGGCCTTCCGACGTAGTTTTTCAAGAGATACGCGAACTCCTCTTCAAAAGAGGGATCTTTCAGCGCCTTGAAAAATTCCGTTTCAAGTTCCTTTAACGCGGTCATCAGAGTTTCCGCGACATACATGCCGCCGAACTGCCCGAATTTTCCAGTTTTTAAGTCGATGTAGTTTTTCATAATTTTAAAGATAAAAGTTCGCGAATTTTTGAAATGTCTTTTCTTCCCGCCGAAATCTCGACGCCGCTGTTTGCGTCAAGACCCCACGGAGATACCGCAGAGAGCGCTGCGGCGGCGTTCCGCGGCGAAATTCCGCCCGCCAAAACCGCCCTGCGCCGCGCGGCTACTTCCGCGGCAAGCGCCCAATTTGCCGAAATTCCCGTGCCGCCGACTTTTCCGCCCGAACGCGAATCCAAAAGCACGGCGTCGGCGTTCGACGCGAGCGCGGCGCGCACGTCGGCTTCGTCCGAAAGCCAGAAAACTCGCCAGACCTCGGCAACCGACTTGAGCTTTTGCTCCAGTTCTTCGGACGCGCCGAAATGCAGCTGGATTACGTCGATTTCTACAGTTTGCGCCACGCGCGAAATTTCCGCAAAAGAGCCCTCAGTAAAAACGCCGACAATCTTCGCCGAAGAATCGGGAGCGGCTCGAACCGCCGAGGCTATTGCCTTCGCGCGCGCGGGGTCTACGAATCTCGGGCTTGACTGGGCAAAAATGACGCCCGCGTAGTCTATGCCCGCCGACGCCGCTTTCACCGCTTCTTCGGCAACGGTAAAGCCGCAGACTTTGATTTTAACCGGCATTTTCCAGCATTCCTTTCAGAGCCGCGGCGGGGTCGGGTTTCGACATAAGCGCCGTTCCTACAAGAGCGGCGTCCGCGCCGCAGTCGGCCGCCTTGCGCAGCATTTCCGCGCCCTCCATTGCGCTTTCGGCAACTTTCACGGCGGAGTCGGGAACGCGCGCAAGCAGTTTTTCCACTATGGAAAAATCGGTTTCAAAAGACGCCAAATTGCGGCAGTTCACGCCTATGATGTCCGCGCCGCAGTCGGCGGCAACGGCTATTTCTTCGGCGTTGTGGGTTTCGCAAAGCGCGTCGAGGGAAAGGCTTTTTGCAAAGGCGAAAAGCGCTGAAAGCCTTTCGGGCTCAAGCATTCTTGCAATTAGCAAAACAGCCGAAGCGCCCAAAAGTTTCGCCTTGCAAATCTGGTATTCGTCGAAGATGAAATCCTTGCACAGAAGCGGGATTTTCACGGTGTCGGCGGCAATGCGCAGATTTTCGTCCGAACCCAGAAAATAGTGCGTTTCGGTGAGAACCGAAAGCGCCGCAGCCCCCGCCCCCTCGAGCGATTGGGCAAGCTCGCGCGGGCGGAAATCCCCGCGGATTAGACCGCGCGACGGCGACGCCTTTTTGAGTTCGGCAATCACGTTCGGCAACGCGGACTTTTTCGCGAGCGCCGCCCTGAAATCGGCGCGGCGAGGCGCGTTTTGCGCGGTTTCCAAAAGCGCGTCGAACGGGCGCAACTCCTCCTGCAAATCGAGGCGCTTTTTTGCG
>DAVZIV010000073.1:0-6550 GCA_052273125.1 Candidatus Merdousia sp.
TCCATTTCTTCTGTTTCATTGAGTCCATTTTCTACTATAAATACTCTCAAAGTTGAACTCTTTTCTTAAAGGGGTGCAGTATATATCTTCATCTTCGCAAAAGTATTTCTCGAAAACGTACGCATGCCGCTCGACGTGTTTGCGATAGTTCTGGGAATATATTTCGCCCTCGTGTTCCCCGTCAGCGACGAAGCCGCCGTGGCGATGCTTTCGCGGGCAATAGGCATTGTTTTCTGGTGCGCGGTTTTCTGGCTCGTGATAATAATAAGCGACTCTGTCTTCGGGGCGGTAGCCAACAAACTCGGACAGCGTTCGGCAAAATCGACCGCCAATCTGGTTTCGTTTTCAAGGCGCGTGGTAAAGGTGATTCTGCTTCTGATAGCGGTACTGTCGGTGCTCACTAATTGCGGGGTAAACGTCAACAGCATAATGGCTTCATTGGGCATAGGCGGCGTCGCGCTTGCGTTTGCGTCGCAGGACACGATTGCAAACTTTGCCGAATGGCTCGACGGACAAATTGAGGACATCTACAACCAATACCTCTCGGGCGACAAGTTCGCAACAGACGTCGACGACGGGACAGAAGGATTCGGACGGCACAGGAAACTAACCCGCACCCACCCTACAAAACGACGAGATTCTTGACGACGAGATTCTCAGGTAAACTTAGAAAAACAAGAGGGCATTTTCCAAGAAACGCCCTCCCACTTAGAAAACGCCGCTACAAATTAAAACCAACCCACACAACCCGAACTTTGCAACACCTCCGCAACCAAAATGCAGCCCCCTTGCAACCAAAACGCAACAGGGGCTTTTTACACGGAGAAAATCAACCGATTTCCTCAAACGCTCGATTTTTTTCCTCAAACCGTCCGCGCGGATACATTTTTTTTATCCATTCCACTATCTTTGACGTTGAATGCAAAAATTCGGGAAGAGGTTCGGGCAACAGCTGCACACACCGTATGTTTTGCACACGGCGGATTTCGAGGAAAAGGGCGGCATCACCTATCTGCCTTTGTATATGACCCCGTTTTTGTAGAAGTCGTGCCGCCGACAAACTTTATGTCATATTCAAATAATTCCCTTCGCCCGTCGAAGTTTTCTTGACTCGAAATTTTGCGCAGGTACTATTCAACGGACTTTATGGAATTTGTTATAATCGCCGTCCTGATAATTTCAAACGGAATACTCGCAATGTCGGAAATAGCCCTTGTGTCGCTTCGCAAGGCAAATCTGGCGGCAAACACCATATCCCAAAGCTTCAAGTCTGCAAACAGGTATTCGCGCAGAAACAACCTTTCCGTCATAATGTTGTAAACGGAATTTTTCCCGAAACAGTCAACCAAAAAACAATATGTCGAACGTATATGAGTTCTTGATGAAACGTAAATAAGTCGCTACGAAAGAAACAAAAATAAACCGAGAACACGTTCCAGCCTATCCTTCCGCCAATCTCCAAATCTGCGCAAGAACTAAGGAGTTATGCGTTTTACCCCGAAAAGTTTTGAGCCGACAAATGCGAGAATTGAACGTCTTTCTGTTGCGTCTACAAGTATGAACAAGAAGCCTGAGAGCGAGATGGCGACGGTCGCGCATCCTACTGCCACAAACCGCGCTGCACCGTCTTCCATAACTGTCGGAATTGCAAACACGGGGGAGCAGAATAGAACGTAGATGAAAATTCTGCCCAGGGCGTTTTTTGCGAACATTGCCGCGTCGAGGTGTGCGAACCGCGTCGAGAACCCGATGCGCACGAAAAACAGCACTGCCGATGAGAATATTGAAACGTACATAATTGTATAGACGGGCGCGCCGAGCTTAAAGCAAACGTAGGTTATCGGCAGAATCATTATTTCCACAAAGGCGACGCTTGTCGTGTATTTGCCGAGCTTTCCCGAGGCCTGCATCATCGGCGTTAGCGAATTCGACAATCCGTCAACAAGCACCACAACCATAAAAAGCCGCGCCAGAATTTCCGAATTCTGCGGAATTTCGATCAGCCACACTGAAAGCACGTAGTGCGTTTCCACAAACAGCGGCAGCGAGAGCGTAAATAGTATGAAGAATATCAGCCTCACGCCGAGGCGCGCCAGCGCGTTGACGTACTCGAAGCTTCCCTCGGCGTACTTGCGCGTTATCTGCGGATTCAGCGCCTTTGAAATTGTGTACATGAAGTTTGTCAGTGCCGAATTTATCTGGCTTGCGACTCCGTAGGCGGCGTTGGCTACCGTGCCGAAAAACAGGTTCAGCAGAACGGGCGTTCCCTGAAGCTTGAGAACTGTCGAGAAGGAGCTTATGCTATTCCACCAAGCGTGGGTGAGAATGCGCTTGTAGACTGCGCCGTTTTTCGGCAGGCAGTATCTGCATTCCTCGAATTTTCTGCGCGAGGCGAAATTGTAGAAGAAGAGTATTCCAAGCGATATTGCAAAGAGAAAAACGCCGTACCAGATCAGCCGCGAGCCCTCCGGAAAGAGCGATATTGCAAAGACGGCGAGCAGCTTGAGGACGTTTGCGGCGGTGTCCATCAGCGATATTTGCAGCATATCTTCGTGGGCGGTGAACGTCGCCGAATGGGGGATTGTCAAAATGTTCGTGATTGCCGAGCCGAGCACGAAAAAGTACATCACGCGCGCCTCGAATACCAGATGTTCGGGAATTTTTGCGTATCGGCAAAACAGCCAGTAAATGGCGGTGCTACCCACGAACGCAAGAATGGCGCCGAGCCCGAAGTATATGACGGAGCTTACCGCAAAAACCTCCCTGCGCGATTCCATTGTTCCGTTGCCCAGCTCGAAGGAAATGTTGCGCTGGACTGCTATTGTCATTGCGTTTTGCAAAAATGTCGTAATCGTAACAAAACCGACGATGAGCGAAAACACTCCGAAGCCGTCAAAGGAGAGGTATTTCAGCACCAGACGCGCCGAATAGATGCTGACTGCCATCATTACGGCGAGCCTCACGTACAAAATGCCGACGTTTTTTGCCAGTCTCTGCGAGTCTTTCATTTTTGCGAAATGTCGTTCCAGTTTACAAGGCGGAAATTTTTGCATACCCGCGCGAGCGTCTGCGCCTCAATGAAGGCGTCCTCTTCCGGATAGACGCCGCCGGGGTGGCACATGAGTTCTATGAGCGCGCCGTCGGGGCGGTTTTTCATTTGTACAAATTCGCCGTAGGAGAGGAAGAAGTCCGTCGTAGTGAATTGGGGAGGACAGTGTCTGAAGGCCGTTTCGTAGATTGCCCGCTGCAATCTGCGCCGCGCCGTAAAGGTGTCCGACAAATTGTATATGTTGCGGACTTTTTTTATGCCGAATTTCGCGGCTACGCGCTTGAGCGGCAGAAATGTAAAGGGTTTGGTGTGCACGCCGTGGTGGCTGTCCAAGTGCGAGATTTTCACGCCGAAGTCAAGGCACTTTTGAATTTGCAGCGTCCATTCCGCATCAATAGCCGCCGCCAATTCGGAATTAAACGCCGCTGAAAATCCCTTTTCCTTCGCCCAGCAGGACATATTTTGCGCCGCGCCCAAGAGCGGATTTTGGGATAGCGATGGCACTTCCGCCAGTGCCAAATGTACGCCGAAAGAAATGTCGGGGCGGCTTTTTGAATATTCGGCGGCGCGCGCGAAATCCGCGCCAGTTGCCATTATAGTGGCGGACGAAATAAGCCCGCGTTCGGCGAATTCCTCTATTTTTTGCGTGGCGGTTTCGTTGTAGCCGAAGTCGTCGGCGTTTACTATAATTCTTAGGCTCACCTGTCTTTAATCAAATTTTTTGTTTTGTAGTAAAATTCCGCAAGCAGCGGGAAATTGCGCGCGGGGGCTTTCAAAAGCCGCAGAAGTTTGCGCTTTGGGAGGGAGTCGGGGCACTCGAAGCCAAGCGACTGCGCAAAAGACTTGTATTTTTCGCCAAGTTCGGGGAAGAAGAGCGAGATTTTGAGCCATCTGTTGCGCACGTCTGCGCCTATGTATTTGCGTATTTTTTCCTCGGCGTACGTTCCCTTTGTGTAGCCGATTATTTTCCGGAAAGAGTTGAGCACGCTTTCGGCAAATTCGGGCTTCATGTATTTGTCTATGCCCGTGGTTTTGAGGCATTCGTACGAGCCCGCGGCGGTCATTGTGATTTTCGGCTCGAGCAGCAGAACCCGCAGCATGAAGTCTATGTCTTCGCGCGAGCGCAGCGACAAATCCCAAGAGCCCGATTTTTCCACAAAGCTGCGCCTGTAGAGCATTCGCGGGAAGGACGTTTTCAGCGCCACGTCGAACTTGCCGAGCCTGTCTTTGAGGGCTTTCTCGAGATTCGCGTTCGGGCGATTGAAGACGAATTTCATTTTGCCGTATTTGTAGACGCAGTTGAAGGCGCGCAGAACGGAAACGTCGGAATTGTTTTTTTCGACATCGGCGCACCATTGGGCGACGGCGTCGGGCGAGTATTCGTCGTCGTCGTCAAGGTATGCAAAAAAGTCGCCTTCGGCCAATGATTCCGCCTTTTTGCGGCACGCCGACGGACCCCTTGTGTGCTCGTCCGCCAAGACCACCTTAAAAGACGCCCTCTTTGCAATGGATTCCAAAAGGTCCAAATGTTCGGGCGCAGAGCCGTTGTCTACAATTATCCACTCGAAACGGCGGTCGGTCTGGTTTTCGAGCGAGCGCCACGCGTGTTCTATGTAGTTGCGGTTGAATGTCGGCGTTATTACGGATACTTTCATCAGCGGGCAAATCTATTCCGCGCATTATTTGCGCACCGCATCGTGATTGCAAGAATATTCTCGCTTTAAATTGTTGACTTTCATTTGACGACGGGGCAGTCTCGGACTGCTTATGGTTTTTTCGTCGATTGTATTTTTGTATGTGTTTCTTCCGTTGGCGATTTTCGGTTTTTTCGCGGTCGCGGCGCTTCGCATGCGCAGGCTGACCCTCGCGTACATAATTGCCGCATCGCTTGTCTTCTACGGATATTTCGACTACCGCTACATATTTTTGCTGCTGGCTTCCGCCGCGGTCAACTACGCCGTTTCGATTCCGATTTTTTCAAGATGCGGCACCAAAAGCGGAAAATTTCTGGCGGGACTGGGCGTACTTTTCAATATCGCGCTGATGGGGTATTTTAAATACACGGGATTTTTTCTCGAAAACATAAACGCCGTTTTCGGCACGGGCTTTTCTGTATGGAAGATTATTCCGCCGCTCGGAATTTCCTTCTTTTCGTTCCAGCAAATCGCGTATTTGGTGGATACCTACAAGGGGCAGACGAAGAAGAATTCTCCGCTTGAATACCTGTGTTTTATAACGTTTTTTCCGCAGATTTTATCGGGGCCGATTTCGCGCTACGGACAGCTTATGCCGCAGGTGGACGGTACGCGCGGCGGGGCGGGGGCGTTCTCGCTTCCGAATGTCGGCTTGGGCGTGATTGTGTTTGCCGTGGGCTTGTTCAAGAAAGTTGTCTTTGCCGACTATTGCGCCGAAATTGCAAACCCGCTTTTCGACGCCACCGTTGCGGGCGAAGCCCTCACGTGTTCGGAATGCTGGGAGGTCGCCGTTTCGTACTCGTTGCAGCTGTATTTCGATTTCTCGGGCTACTGCGATATGGCGGTCGGGTCGGCGAAAATGTTCGGTTTCGACCTGCCCGTGAATTTCGATTCCCCGTACAAATCTAAGAGCATAACCGAATTTTGGCGGCGCTGGCACATTACGCTTTCGTTTTTCCTGCGCGACTATCTCTACATTCCGCTCGGCGGCAACCGCAACGGCAAAATCAGAAAGCATGTAAATTTGCTCACGACAATGCTTGTCGGCGGGCTTTGGCACGGAGCGGCGTGGACGTTTGTCGCTTGGGGCGGAATGCACGGGGCCATGCTTGTTTTAAACAACATTTTCAGGGACGCGCTCAAGGCTCTCGGGCTGGATTCCCTCAGGCAGCGCGCCGTATACAAAATTTTCGCCGCCGCGCTTACGCTCGTTTGCGTTGCCGTTGCGTGGGTGTTTTTCAGAGCCGAAACGTTCGCTTCGGCTTGGAGCATAGTTTCGGGAATGTTTGCCCCGAGCCTCGGGTTCGGCGCAAACAGATTCTTCGACTTCAACGGATTTTTCCTCTTCGGAATTTGGACGGGCTTGGGCTTTGAGCAGGCTATGCTGGCTGTCCTGCTTGCGGTGTGTCTGTTTGCGAAAAATTCGGTCTGCATTCAGTCGGCGGTCGGGGCGTTGCCGCGCGGCGGCTGGCGTTTTTGCGCCGCCGTGGGATTCGCGCTTGTGGCGGTTTTGTTCTGCTCTTTGATTTTAATCGGGCGGACGGGAAACAACAGCTTTATTTATTTTAACTTCTGATATGAAAAAGTTTTTTACAGTATCGGCGAAAATTTCGCTCGGCGCGGTTCTGGCTTTTGCCGTTTGGGAGATAGCCGCAAGAATTTTTCCCGTGTGCGCTCTGCCGATAACCTCGGGCAAAAGTACCGAATATGTGGCGAAGCCTATTTTGCCCAATCAAAGTACTATCTATTCGCGCGGCTGGCTTTTCCAGATAGGCAACCGCCTCGAGATTAACGCCGACGGTTTCCA
>DAVZIV010000074.1:0-6535 GCA_052273125.1 Candidatus Merdousia sp.
GCAAATCCTCCGCAGTCGGGGCGTTTCCCGTTGCCGCGGGCATTGCGCCCGACGGAGCGCCGCCCGAGTGCGCGGGGGCTGCAATTTGCGGCGCGGATTGGTCGGGCGAGAGTTTTACCGTGGGTGCGTTCTGCGCGCAAAGCGCCGTTGCAAACACCGCGGCAAGAATCAATGTGGAAAATTTTTTCATTGTTTTGAGCGCCTTTTGAAGAAGCCGCGCAGGGTTGAGACAAAGGGTTTGTCGGTGCGAATCTCAAGCATGTCTATTTTAGACTTTGCGAGGGCGTTTTTGAATTTTGCGGTTCTTTGGGCGTTGATTTTTGCGTATTCGTCGACAACCGCCTTGCTCGACGTGTTTATTTCAACGACTTCGCCCGTTTCGGAATCTTCAAGCGTTATCACTCCGAGCCCGCGCGGCAGTTCGAGCTCCCGCGGGTCGACAAGGTCGAAGCACACGAGGTCGTGTCTGCGGTTCGTTATGTCGAGAGCCTTGAAGAGTTCCGACTTCAATTCGGGTTTGGTGTCGAAATCGGGCAGTTTGCCGTCGGGTCCCTGGAGGAAGTCGCTGATGAGGACGACAATCGCCCTGCGCTTGAGCATTCCGTTGATTTCGTCGAGCGCGGCGGCAATGTTTGTGCCTTTTTTCTGCGGCTTGAAGAAGAGAATTTCGCGAATGAGGCGCAGCACGTGGCGGCGACCCTTGTGCGGCGGCACTATCAATTCCACGCCGTCGGTGAAGATTGCAAGCCCGACTTTGTCGTTGTTGCGCGTTGCCGAAAAGGCGAGCGTGCTTGCAAGCTCGGCGGCAAGCTCCCTTTTTGATACGCCGCCGCTGCCGAAATTCTGGCTCGGGGAGAGGTCCACGGCAATCATCATTGTAAGCTCGCGCTCCTCCCTGAATTTCTTCACGAACGCCTTGCCCATGCGCGCGGTCGTGTTCCAGTCTATGGTTCTGATTTCGTCGCCGAAGGAGTATTCGCGCGATTCCTCGAAGTCCATTCCGCGCCCCTTGAACACGCTGTGGTACGCGCCGGCGAGCGCGTCGCTGACGTTTCTGTTGGTGCGTATTTCTATTTGGCGCACCTTTTTGAGCATTTCGGAAATTTTGTCGTCCATGTTGTGTAGCGTGGCTTGCGGGGTATTAGGGAACGGCTATTTTGTTCAAAACATTTTCTATTATGTTTTCGGAAGTAATGTTTTCTGCTTCCGCCTCGTAGCTGACTATTATGCGGTGGCGGAGGACGTCGAAGGCGATGTCTTTGATGTCCTGCGGCACGACGTATCCGCGCGACTGCAGGAAGGCGTGCGCCTTTGCCGCCAGCGTCAAGGCTATGGTTGCGCGCGGGCTTGCGCCGAATTCAAGCATATTTTTAAGCTCCGACAGCCCGTATTTTTCGGGCTCTCTTGTGGCAAATACAATGTCCACGATGTAGTCCTTGATTTTGTCGTCCACGTAGATTTTGTCAACCGCCGCTCGCGATGCCATTATCTTTTCGGGGTTGACCACGACGTTGACTTCTTCGGAAACTTTGGTTTTTGCCATCAAGTCGAGAATCAGGCGCTCCTCCTTTTTGTCGGGATAGCCTACTTTGAGCTTGAGCATAAATCTGTCTACCTGAGCTTCGGGCAGGGTGTATGTTCCCTCTTGGTCTATCGGGTTTTGCGTCGCCAGAACGAGGAACGGCTCGGGCAGGGCGAATGTCTGCGCGCCGATTGTAACTTGGCGTTCCTGCATGGCTTCCAGCAGGGCGCTCTGGACTTTTGCGGGGGCTCTGTTGATCTCGTCGGCGAGGACTATGTTGGCGAATATCGGGCCTTTCTGCGTGAGAAATTCGCCCTTTTGCTGGTTGTAAATCAGCGTGCCTACAATGTCGGAGGGCAGCAGGTCCGGCGTGAACTGGATTCTGTTGAATTTTGAATCCATTGCCGATGCCATAGTCTTGACGGCGAGCGTTTTTGCAAGTCCAGGGACGCCCTCCAGCAGGACGTGTCCGTTTGCCAGAATGCCCGTGAGCAGCCCGTCTACAAGGTATTTTTGTCCCACGAGGACTTTTCCAATTTCGTTGCGCAAAAGCGAAGTCCACTGGCTTGTGGCTTTCACCATATCGTTGATTTCGGTTAGATTTTCACTCATAAATTTTTTTTGCGGTTTTATTGTTCTTTCGGAAGATTTTCCCTTTAATAAACACGTTGCGGATGATTAGCGTCCGTTCGGGGGGGGCGCATTCTCTCCGCGTACCAATCTGAGACATTTGCCCCAAGTGTTTTGTTCCCGTTTTTGGTTGCAAGTGCGGGCTAAATAGGTTTTCATTTTCGGTCATGAAGAATGCTTTAAAAATTCTCTCCGCATTTTTTGCATTGACGATAACTCTTGCCGCGTTGCCGAATCAGGCCGCGGCGTTTTCAAAGTCGCCAGCCACGGTAAAAAAGGTGGCTCAGAATGCCGACGGCGGCGCGCTTGCCGCCATTGCAGGGGTTCGGCCTCAGGCGGCTGAGGTTGTCCAAACATCCCAAAAGGCGGCGGCAAACGCGGTTTCGGTAGTGCCTTTCAAGAGCGGGGCTATGAAGACCGACATTTTGGCGACGGTTGTTCTTCCCGACGCCTATTTTACCAACCCCAAGCAGCGTTTCCCCGTGGTGTATCTTTTGCACGGTTTCGGCGGTTCGCACAAGTCGTGGATCGGCATTCGCCCCGACTTGCAGAGGCTTGCCTCAGTGTATTCCGTAATAATTGTCTGCCCCGACGGCAAAACGTCTTGGTATTGGGACGCGCCTAAAAAGCCCGAATTTAGGTTTGAAACTTTCGTCTCAAAAGAGCTGGTATCTCAGGTGGACGCGAAATACCGCACCATTATCGACCGCACCGCGCGGGCAATCACGGGGCTCAGTATGGGCGGGCACGGCGGCCTTTGGCTGGGCTTCCGCCATCAGGACGTTTTCGGGGCATGCGGGGCGACGAGCGGCGGCGTAGACATTCGCCCGTTTCCGCGCGCGTGGAAAATGGCGGAGAACCTCGGCCCGAGGGATTCCAACAAAGAGGTTTGGGATTCCCACACGGTCATCAACCAGCTCGACAAGCTCGTTCCCAACAAGCTTGCAATAATAATAGACTGCGGTACCGAGGACTTTTTCTATAAGGTCAACGAAAGTCTCCACGCCGAACTTCTCAAGCGCAAAATTCCGCACGACTACATCACGCGCCCCGGCAAGCACAATTCTCCGTACTGGCGCAACTCCATAGCCTACCAGCTGATGTTTTTCGATTCGTATTTTCACGACAAAAATTTCCTCTGGACGCGTCTGGGGGCGCCCAAGAAAAACTGATTTTTGGAAAACGGAATTTAACCGGACAAAAAAGACGCCTGTTCGGGCGTCTTTTTTGCGCGCGAGGCTTGCTGCGGGCTACTCTATGTTTTGGATTTGCTCGCGTATGCGCTCGAGCTCGTTTTTCATCTCTATTGTGATTTTTGTCAGCTCGAGGTTGTTTGCCTTGCTTGCGGTTGTGTTGATTTCGCGCCCCATTTCCTGACAGAGAAAATCGAGCTTGCGCCCGACGGCTTCGTCAAGCTGCATAATCTGCCCGAACTGAAGCAGGTGGCTTTTCAGTCGCGTGATTTCCTCGGCAACATCGCATTTGTCGGCGAAAATGCAGACTTCCTTGAGAACGCGGTCGTCGTTTACGTCGAGTTCCAAGCCAAGCGCCTGCAATTTTTGTTCGAGGTTTTGGCGGTAGTTCTTCGGCGAATTTTTGGCTTGGGACTGCGCTTGGGAGACGTACTGGGTCATTGTTTCGAGGCGCGCGGAAATGTCGCTTTTTAGCTGCAATCCCTCGGCGAGGCGCATTGCTTCAAGCTCGGCGCACGCCCTGTCGAATAGCGGGGCGAATTTTTGCCAAAGACAGTCGCAGTCGTACTCGGGCTTGGCGGCGCCGGACAAAACGGCGTCGTTGAGTTTTAGCATAGTCTCCTGTGTGGGCGCGAATTGCACGCCGTTGCGCAGGCAGATGTCGCGCAGCGACTCAAGCGCGGCGGCGAGTTCGCCTTTCGGGGCGAATGCCGCCGAGTCTTCCGACGAAAATTTTGCGCCGATGGCTACGCTGAATTTACCGCGCGAGAAGCGCCTTTTGATTTCCGCGTTCACGAGGCGCTCGAGGGCAATCCATTCGCGCGGCAGCGATACCGATATTTCTATGCCCTTTTTGTTTACCGACGAAATGTCCAGCGTTGCCGAAAATTCGCCGAAGTCTCCGACTGCGCGGCCGAAACCTGTCATGCTTTTCATATTCTAAAATGATTGAATTTAGTGTTTATAAATAAAAAGCGCGGAATCTTGCCCCTGCAAAATCCCGCGCCAAAGGCGGTTGTTATTTGAGCCTCCTGACTGCGCCGTCCGCCGCGGAAGAGACCGACTGCGCATAGAACTGCAGCGCGCGCGATACCTTTCTGTCGCGCACGGGCTTGTAGGCGTCTTTGCCCTTTGCCTGCATTTTTTTGCGGCGCGCGTCCATTTCTTCGTCGGAAATTTCAAGCGTCATTGTGCGGTTGGGAATGTCTATGTTGATTTTGTCCCCGTCCTCTACAAGGGCTATGTCGCCGCCGTCGGCCGCCTCGGGAGAGGCGTGTCCTATGGAGAGCCCGCTTGTGCCGCCCGAGAATCTTCCGTCGGTCAGCAGCGCGCAGAGCTTGCCCAAGCCCATACTCTTTAGGTGGCTTGTCGGGTAGAGCATTTCCTGCATTCCAGGGCCGCCGCGCGGGCCTTCGTAGACAATCACAACAACGTCTCCGGGGGAGATTTTACCGCCCAAAATGCCGCGGCTTGCGTCCTGTTCCGAGTGGAACACCTTTGCAGTGCCCCTGAATTTGAGAATGGATTCGTCAACGCCCGCGGTTTTGACTATGGAGCCGTCTTTGGCTATGTTGCCGAAGAGCACCGCCAGTCCGCCGTCTTTGCTGAAGGCGTTTTCCACCGAGCGGATTGCGCCCGACTTTCTGTCGGTGTCGTTTTCCGCGTAGTATTCCTCCTGAGTCCACGCCTGAGTGGAGTATTTGTTGGCGGGGGCGGCGCGGAAGAATTTTTTTGTCTCTTCGGAGCATTCGGGCGAGAGAATGTCGTACTGGGCGATTTCGTCTTTGAGCGATTTTGCGCAGACGGATTTTGTGGAGGTGTCCAGCAGCCCCGCGCGGGAGAGTTCGCCCAATATCGCCATTATGCCGCCTGCGCGGTGAACGTCCTGAACGTGGACTTTCTGTGTGCTGGGGGCAACCTTGCATATGCAGGGTGTTATGCGCGAGAGGGCGTCGATGTCTTTCATGGAGAAATCCACTTCGCCTTCGCGGGCAATCGCCAAGAGGTGCAAAACGGTGTTCGTGCTTCCGCCCATTGCGATGTCGAGCTTCATTGCGTTGAGGAAATTTTCGCGCTTGGCTATGGAGCGCGGCAGCACGCTTTCGTCGCCGTTTTCGTAATAGGCCTTCGCCATTTCGACTATGCGCTTTGCCGCCTTTTCAAAGAGCGCGCGGCGCGCCTTGTGCGTTGCCACGACAGTGCCGTTGCCCGGAAGCGCAAGGCCGATTGCCTCCGCCAGACAGTTCATTGAATTTGCCGTGAACATGCCCGAGCACGAGCCGCACGTCGGGCACGCGTTGCGCTCCATTATGAGGCTGTCGGCGTCGGAGACGTTGGGGTTTGCGCCCGCAATCATTGCGTCGATTAGGTCGAGTTTGCGCTCTCCCGATTCCAGCCTGCCCACGCCCGCTTCCATCGGGCCGCCCGATACGAATATTGCGGGAATGTTCATGCGCATTGCCGCCATCATCATTCCCGGGGTGATTTTGTCGCAGTTTGAAATGCAAATCATTGCGTCGGCGCAGTGGGCGGTGCACATGTATTCAACGCTGTCGGCAATGAGCTCGCGCGAGGGAAGGGAATAGAGCATTCCATCGTGCCCCATTGCAATGCCGTCGTCAATGGCTATTGTGTTGAATTCGCGGGCAATTGCGCCCGCCTTTTCGATTTGCTCCCTGACGTACGCGCCGACTTTGTCGAGGTGGACGTGCCCCGGTACGAATTGCGTGAAGGAATTTACCACCGCGATGACCGGCTTTCCGAAGTCTTCCTCTTTGACTCCCGTGGCGCGCCACAAGGCTCTTGCGCCCGCCATATTTCTTCCGTTGAAACTTTTTTTGGATCTGTATTCCGGCATAATTTTACCTATGTTTTAATTTGGTTGTTTGAATTCATTACAACGCCGCGGGCGCGTTTCGTCAACAAATATAACGCGCGCGCAGCCTGCGTCAGTTTTGCTTGGGCATTGACTCCACGTACATAGACATCGACGGGAACGCGAACGAGAGCCCGCGCGCGGCCACAATGCGCATAATTTCCAGATTTACCCTGCGCCTTGTCGCCATATAGTTGGCGCGGTCGGTCTTTATTGTATAGTATATTATTTCGATGTTCAGCGACGAATCCGCAAAGTCGCTAAATTCCGCCGAAATGCCCGTGCTTTTCGCCACGCCATCTATTTTGACGAGTT